>JAQGHZ010000094.1 GCA_028291485.1 Rubritepida sp.
GGGTTCAGCGAGGAATAGGGGTCCTGGAAGATGACCTGCATGCGCTTGCGCTTCTCGATCATCGCCGAGCGGCCGAGGGTGGTGATGTCCTCGCCCTCCAGGATGATCGTGCCGGCGCTGGGCTCCACGAGGCGCAGCACGGCCTTGCCGACGGTGGACTTGCCGCAGCCGCTCTCGCCGACCAGGCCGAGCGTCTCGCCGGGCGCGATGGCGAAGCTGATGCCGTCCACGGCGCGGACCTGCGCGATGGGACGGCCGAAGAATCCGCCGGTGATGGCGTAATGCTTGACCAGGCCATCCACCTGAAGAACGGGCGTCATGGCGCGGCCGTGACCCAGCAGGCGGCGGCATGGGTGCCGCCGACATTGACCAGTGGCGGCGCCTCCACGCGGCACCGGTCCATCATCAGCTCGCAGCGCGGCGCGAAGGTGCAGCCGCGCGGGCGGGCGTTCAGCGCCGGCACCACGCCGGGGATCTCGTTGAGCCGGCCGCGATGCCCCTCCCCTCCGCTCAGATGCGGCATCGCCGCCATCAGGCCGCGCGTGTAGGGGTGGGTGGGCGCGTCGAAGATCTCCTCGACGCCGCCCTCCTCAACCTTGTGGCCGGCATACATGACGAGCACGCGCTCGGCCATTTCCGCGACCACGCCGAGATCATGCGTGATGAGGATCACGGCGGTTCCCGTCTCGGCCTGGAGCTCGCGCACCAGGTCCAGGATCTGCGCCTGGATGGTGACGTCCAGCGCCGTCGTCGGCTCGTCGGCCAGCAGCAGGCGCGGGCGGCAGGCCAGCGCCATGGCGATCATCACGCGCTGCCGCATGCCGCCGGAAAGCTGGTGCGGATATTCGTGCAGCCGCCGCTCCGGTTCGGGGATGCGCACCTGGCGCAGCATCTCCAGCGCGCGGGCCATGCAGGCGGTCCAGTCGAGGCCCTCATGCACCATCACCGTCTCGGCGATCTGCTTGCCGATTGATAGCACGGGGTTGAGGCTGCTCATCGGCTCCTGGAAGATCATCGAGATCGCACGGCCGCGGATGGCGCGCATCTCGGCGTCGCTGACCTTCGCCAGATCCTGCCCGTCGAGCAGGATGCGGCCCGCGCCGATCCGCCCATAGGGGCGCGGCAGCAGCCGCAGGATGGAGAGCGCCGTGAGGCTCTTGCCGCAACCGGATTCGCCCACGATGCACAGGGTCTCACCGCGCCTCACGCTCAGCGAAAGGCCGTCCACGGCGACGTGCGGCGGTCCCTCGCCCGTCGCGAATTCCGTGCGCAGGTCTTCGATGACGAGAACGGGTTCCTCCATCAAAGCCTCCGGGCGAGACGGGGGTCGAGCATGTCGCGCAGCCCATCGCCGCGGATGTTGATGGACAGCACCATCAGCGCCAGGAAGACGCTGGGGAAGAGGATGTTCCAGAAGGCGATCTGCACGTAGAGCCGGCCTTCGGCGATGATGTTCCCCCAGCTCGGGATCTCCGGCGGCGTGCCGACGCCGAGGAAGCTCAGATAGGATTCCACCAGCACGGCCGAGGCGGCGATGTACGTCGCCTGCACGATGAGCGGCGCCAGCGTGTTGGGCAGGATGTGCTTCCACATCAGCCGCGGGAAGCGCGTGCCGATGGCATCAGCGGCCTGGATATAGACCTGCTCGCGCACCGTCAGCACCACGGCGCGGACGAGGCGCACCACGCGCGGAATCTCCGGGATGGTGATGGCGATGATCACCACGCCGATGCTCGCCCGCGTGACCGACATCAGGCCGATGGCCAGCAGGATGCCCGGAATGGCCATGAGCCCGTCCATGATCCGCATCAGGATGGCGTCGGCGAGGCGGAAGTAGCCCGCGACCACGCCGATCAGCAGGCCGATGACCGTGCTCGCCGCCGCGACCGAGAGGCCGATGACCAGCGAAACGCGGCCGCCATGGATGGTGCGACTCCAGAGGTCGCGGCCATAGGCGTCGGTGCCGAACCAGTACTCCGCGTTGGGCGGCTGGAGGCGATCGACGACGTTCATCTCGAAGGGGTCGTGGCTCGCGATCCAGGGGGCCGCGATCGAGACGATCACCAGCGCGGCGAGCAGCAGCGCGCCGAGCGCGGGCAGCGGCTGGCGGCGGATGCGGCGCAGCAGGCCGGAGCGCCGGCGCGGGGGAGCCACTTCCAAGGCGGCGGTGGTCGTGCCCATCAGAATTGGATCCGCGGATCGAGCAGCGGATAGGCCAGATCGATGGCGAGATTCACGAAGACATAGACCGCCGCGATGACGAGGATCACACCCTGGATGACCGGGTAATCGCGCTGCAGCACGGCCTCGATGGTCAGGCGCCCGATGCCCGGAATGGCGAAGACGCTCTCCGTCACCACCACGCCGCCGATCAGCAAGGCGAGGCCGGTGCCGATGGTCGTCACGATCGGCACCGAGGCGTTCTTCAGCGCATGCAGGATCAGCACCCGCCGCTCGCCGAGCCCCTTGGCGCGCGCCGTGCGGATGAAGTCCTCGTTCAGCGTCTCCAGCATGGTCGCGCGGGTGATGCGGGCGAGCAGCGCGGTATAGACCAGCCCGAGCGCGATGGTCGGCAGCACGAGGTGCAGGGCGAAGCGCGCCGGGTCCTCGGCAATGCTGACGAAACCTTGCACCGGCAGCCATTCCAGCTCCAGCGAGAGGCCGATCACCAACC
>JAQGHZ010000463.1 GCA_028291485.1 Rubritepida sp.
GGGCGACCTTGCGCGCGAGGTCGTGGTCAGCGCCCGCACCGGCACGACCCTGGACCGCGTGCGCGAGCTCGGCTTCGCCGACCGCGCAGAAGCGGATCCCGCCAAGGCCGTCGAGGGCGCGGATTGCGTGATCCTCTGCGTGCCGGTCGGCGCCTATGCCGAGGTGATGGCTGATATCGCGCCGCATCTGAAGCCCGGCGCCATCCTCAGCGATGTCGGCTCCACCAAGGGCTCCGTGCTGCGCGACCTGCAGCCGCTGCTGCCGGAGGGCGTGCACCTGGTGCCCGCGCATCCCATGGCCGGCACCGAGTTCTCCGGTCCGGATTCCGGCTTCGCGACCCTCTTCGAGGGCCGGTACACCATCCTCACGCCGCCCGAGGGCACCGACCCGGCCGCCATCGCCACGCTGCGCGAGATGTGGCAGCGCTGCGGTGCCATGATCGAATGCATGGACGCCGCCACGCACGACAAGGTCGTGGCCATCGTCTCGCATCTGCCGCACCTCATCGCCTTCACCATCTGCGGCACGGCCGACGACCTCTCCGAGGAGACGCGCGAGAGCGTACTGAAATTCGCGGCCTCCGGCTTCCGCGACTTCACGCGCATCGCCGGCAGCGACGTGGCCATGTGGCGGGACGTCTTCCTGAACAACCGCCCGGCGGTGCTGGAGATGCTGGCCCGCTTCACCGAGGACGCGCAGGCCTTCGGCCGCGCCATCCGCTGGGGCGATGAGGGCTTCATCGTCGACCGCATCCAGCGCGGCCGGAAGATCCGCAAGGAGCTGATCGAGCACAAGCAGGCCTAGGACCGCTGCTGCGCTTTCGGATGCATCATCGATGCAGGCCGATGCTGCGCAGCAGGACCTCCTTGCTTCTCATATCGTTCGCCATGCGGGCGGCGAAGGCGATCGTGCCGAGATAATAGCTGGCCGGCTGCAAGGTCCTGCGCGCCATCGTGACGTAGGTCTCATCGGTGGCGGCGCCGGCGCAAGCCGCCTCCAGCCGCGACCGCAGCGCCGCGGGCAATCCGGCCGGGGCCAGGACGCCCCCATAGCTGCCGACCGAAACCTCGTAGCCGGATTCCTTGACCGTCGGGATTTCCGGAAAGCCGGGGGAGCGCTGATCGGCGAGGATCGAGATCACCCGGACGGGCTGGCCGATGGCAAAGGCCGCGACGGTGATGCCGAAATCCAGCCGGCCCGCCTGCACATCGAGCACCACGGGTCCATCACCGCGATAGGCGATCGGCTCCAGCTCGACCCCCGCCGCCTGCGCCAGCGAGATGCCGGCCAAATGCTGGATGGAGCCGATGCCGAGATGGCCATACTGCAGACTGCCTCGGGTGCGGCTTGCCGCCACGAGATCGGCCAGGGTGCGCAACGGCGACTCAAGCGGCACCACGATGGCGAAGGCATGGTCATAGGTCTGGCAGATCCCCTCCAGGGATTCCGCGTTGTAGCCGGTGTCCCCGCGCATCATCGGCGTGACGATCAGGGGCGTGGTCGCCGTGAAGGTCAGGGTGTAGCCGTCCGGCGCCGCGCGGGCGACGGAAGCCACGCCCACGCTGCCGCCGGCACCGTCCCGGTTCACCACCACGACGGGTTGGCCGAGACGGCTCGACAGGCCAGGCGCCAATGCGCGCGCCAGCAGATCGGTCACGCTACCGGCCGGGTAAGGATTGATAAGCTGGATCGGATGGGTCGGCCATTCCTGCGACAGGGCCGCCCCCTGCCAGAGCAGGGTCATGGCCATCATCAGTGCACCGTATGCACAACGACGAACCGTCATGCCCGTGCCCTCGCGCTGCGTCATGTGTGCTTCTCCCCTCGATGCGGCCGGCCTTGTAGCGCTTCGGCTTGACGGCGAGTGGATCACAAATCTGGTCCTGATGGATCCATCCAACATCCTCAGGCATCTGCCTGGCCGGAAACGGCGCAGCCGATCCTGCGCGGCGTGGCCGCCGGGCGGCCCTTGCGCACCGAGCGATGGCCTTGGGCCAGCAGCTGCGGAGGCAGCAAACCGAGGCGGCGAAGGCGGGCCGGGTCCGTGGCGAAAGGCCCGTTATAGTCGCCCACGTCGGCATGGGCCTATCGTGAGCCGGAACGAACCGGATCACGCCGCATGCCCTACAGCCACCTCACCCCCGAGGAGAAGGCGCAGCTGCTCAAGCTGCGCGCGGAGAAGCCGGCCCGGAGCGTCAAGCTGCTCCGCATCGACACTGGCCAGAAGGTCGCGGACTGGGTGGCGGCGACGGTCGGCTCCTGGCGCTTCATGATCATCCAGAGCGTGCTGCTGGTGCTGTGGATCGTGCTGAACGTCACGGGCTACATCCTGCAATGGGATCCCTACCCGTTCATCCTGCTGAACCTCGCACTCTCATTCCAGGCGGCCTACACCGCGCCCATCATCATGATGAGCCAGAACCGCCAATCGGAGATCGACCGGCAGCATGCGGAGTTCGATTATCGCGTGAACGTGAAGGCAGAGCTGGAGATCGAGGCGCTGCACGCCAAGCTCGACGCGCTGCGCGAGCAGGAGATCCTGAAGATGATGAACATCATCGAGCGGCTCTCCGCGCATCTGACGGAGCATCAGACGGTCGAGAAGAGCAGGGACCCCGCCTAGACCATTGATTCAAGAAGATGGGATCCGAGAAGATGAATCCTGGTCCAGGGCTTTGCCGAGAGAGCGATTCACCGCTTAGGTGATTCCACCTCCGCGGATCGCGCTCTGGAACAACGATGCGTTCGCCTTCGTTCCCGCATCACCCCTAGGTCTCTGTTTAAATGCAGGATTCCCGTCCAAGGCGATGCCGCCCGCGACGATCCTGCTTCAGGCGCTGCGGGTCGCCGTCAGCTTCCAGGTCGGGTCCTTCTGGGACACGTCGCGCTGGAAGGACCAGATATCGATCACCTCGGTCACCGCATCGGCGCCGGCGACGATCTCCTGGTTCTTGGTGGTGATGTTCACCTGGTCGGAGACGAAGCGCACCGTCACCTCGGCCGTGGTGTCGTTCAGCGCGGCGCCTTCGATCGCGAGCTCCTGCATCGCGCGGATCTCGGTGCGCTGGCTCTCGCCGGCATTCTCGCGCGCCGTCACCGCCTGCTCGAAGCCGGCATAGGTGTCGTCGGACAGCAGGCTGCGCAGCGTCTGCCGGTCGCCCTGGGCGAAGGCGGCGACGACCATGCGGAAGGCGCCCTCGGCGCCGTCGAGGAAGGCATTGGGCTCGAAGGTGGGATCGGCGGCCGCGATGCGCGACAGGTTCTGGCCGGCGAGGCTGGAGGAGGCCGGCAGGACACGGCGCGCGCCGTCGGTCCGCGCGGGGGCGATATCCTCCGTCACGGCCTCGATGCGGGTGGAGCGCGCCTCGGGCACACCGGGCGCCGCGGGCGGGCGTTCATAGCCCTGGCGCTTGCCCAGCACGCTACGCAGGCGCAGCACCAGGAAGGCCGCGACCATGGCGAACAGAATCAGATCGATAGGAAAACCGCCCGACATTAGGGACCTCCAAGCCTCATCTACTTAGGCAAGGCCTAGCCCTGCTGCAATGTCTTGTTCCCGAATCACCCGCTTGCCGGCTCCGGAACGTCCGGCTACGCCTCGGGACATGATCTTCCTCCGGCACGGACAGAGCGAGTTCAACCTCCACTTCTCGGCCACCCGGGTCGATCCCGGGATCGTGGATCCGAAGCTCACCCCGCTCGGCCACGAGCAGGCGGCGCAAGCGGCCGAGCAACTGGCCCAGCGGGATATCCGCCGGATCATCGTCTCGCCCTACACCCGCGCGCTCGAGACGGCGACGCCGGTGGCCCGGGCGCTCGGCCTGCCAATGACGGTAACGCCGACGGTGCGGGAACGTTACGCCTTTGTCTGCGACGTCGGCTCGCCCATCAGCCATCTGCGCGCCAGCTTTCCCGGTATCGGCTTCCACGCGATGGAGGAGGTCTGGTGGCCCGCCATCGAGGAGCCGCATGACCAGGTGATGGATCGCGCGGCCCTGTTCCGCGCGGAGATGGCCGCGCTGGACGACTGGGCGCATACGGTCGTGGTCTCGCATTGGGGCTTCATCCTGGCCTTCACCGGCAAGTCGGTGACGAATGGCGAGATGATCGAGGCGGACCCGACCGCCGGCCCGCCCCAGGAGTTCGCCTGGCGGCACGGATGAGCGAGCTGCTCGTCGCCGGGGGGACCGTCATCACCCTCGACGAGGAGCGCCGCGTCATCCCGGACGGCGCCGTCGCCATGCGCGGCGGGCGGATCCTCGCCGTCGGCACCCGCGCCGAGGTGGCGAAGGCCTTTCCTGCGCCGAAGCGCGTGCTGGATGCGCGCGGCAAGGCCGTGCTGCCGGGGCTGGTGGACGCGCATGCCCATGCCGGCCACGGGCTGGTGAAGACCCTCGGCAACGGAGATTTCAAGGCCTGGGGCGAGGCCTGCCGGGTCATCTACTCCTCCGCCTCCCCAGCGAGCTTCTGGTACGCCGAGGCACGGCTCGCGGCGCTGGAGCGGCTGAAGGCCGGTGTCACAACGGGCGTGTCCGTCCTGGGCGGCGGCGACTGCATCATGCGGGTGGACACGCCGGCGGCCGGCGAGGCCCGCGCCCGCGCCATCGACGAGATCGGCCTCCGCGAGGTCATGGCCGTCGGCCCGCGCCGCCCGCCCTTCCCCCACGACTACGTGATGGAGGACGGCAGCGTCAGCGCCATCCGTTTCGAGGACCAGCTGGAGACCATGGGCCTGCTCTTCGAGCGGCTGCACGGCAAGGGGCGCATGCGCCTCTGCACCATGATGCCGGTGTATCGCGAGAGCACGCACGACAGCGCCCAGGTGGCCGAGATCAAGGCGCAGGGGCGGAAGGTCCGCGAGCTGGGCGCCGGCTTCAAGACGATCTTCCACCAGGACGGGCATCGCGCCGGCAGCATCGCCATGGCGCAGGACATGTTCGGCCTGCTGGGGCCGGACGCCTTCCTCTCCCACTGCACCGACCTGACCGAGGCCGACATCGCGGCGCTGGTGAAGTCCGGCGCGCATGTGGTGCACAACCCGACCGCGATCGCCGCCGTCACCGGCTTTTGCCCCGTCGCGAAGCTGCTCGATGCGGGGGTGAATGTCGCCGTCGGCAGCGACGGCACCGCGCCCGACCGCAGCGACGACCTCTTCCGCCACGCCTTCGAGGCCATGCGCTACGCCCAGCGGGCGGAGCGCGACGCCAGCCTCCTCCCGCCCGGCCGCGCGCTGGAGATGATCACCATCGATGCCGCCCGGGCCATCGGCATGGGGCGCGAGATCGGCAGCCTGGAAGAGGGCAAGCGCGCCGACCTCATCACCGTGGACCTGACCGCGCCGCACATGGTGCCGGCCAACATGCCGGTCTGGCGCGTGGTCTGCTTCGCGACCGGCGCCGATGTGCGCGACGTGGTCATCGGCGGCGAGCTGCTGATGGAGGACCGCAAGCTCCCCCACCTCGACGAGGCCGAGATCGTGGCCGCCGCAGAGGCCGAGGCGGCGACCATGCTGCGCCGGTCCGGGCTCGCATGGCTGGCCGTCGAGGAGCCGGGCTGGCGGCGTACAAGGCGTTAGGTAAGCTTCCGGGATCAAGGGGTTTTCCGAGTGCCGCTCTGGGTCGCCATCACCCTCTCCGCCGCGCTGTTCCAGTGCTGGCGCACCGCCCTCCAACAACGGCTCCGGGGACAGCTTTCGCTCAATGCCGCGGCGGTGGTCCGCTACCTCTACGGCGTGCCCGTCGGGGCGATGATCCTGCTGGTCTACTGGCTCATCTTCGGGGGTAGCTTCGGGCCGGTGAGCTGGTGGTTCATTGGCCTTTGCGCCCTGGCGGGGCTGGGGCAGATCTTCGGCACCAACCTGCTCATCTCCTCCTTCGGGCCGCGCGGCTTCGCGGTCGGCACGGCCTATTCCAAGACCGAGGCGGTGCAGGCTTCCTTCCTGTCGATCTTCCTGCTGGGTGATGTCCTGCCCGGGCTCGCCTGGCTCGGGATCGGCGTCAGCGTCTTCGGCGTGATGTACCTGACGCTCGCGGGGCGTGGGTTGGGCGGCCGGGACATCCTGCGCGCCACCTTCCAGCCGGCGGCGCTGTGCGGCATCGGCGCGGGTTCCTTCTTCGCCTTCACCTCGATCTTCGTGCGCAAGGCCAATCTCGAGCTGCCGGGCGACGACGCGATCCTGAAGGCGCTCTTCTCGGTCGTGGTCACCAACATGATCCAGACCGTGATGCAGGGCGGCTGGCTGCTGATGAGCGAGCCGAAGCAGTTCGTGGCCGTGTTCCGCAGCTGGCGCAGCTCCATGCAGGTCGGTGCGCTCTCGGCCTTCGGATCCAGCTGCTGGTTCGTCGGCTTCTCGCTGGCGCCGGTCGCGCTGGTGCGCGCGGTGGGTCAGGTGGAGATCATCTTCACCCTGCTCTTCAGCCGCTTTTTCCTGGGTGAGCGGCTGAAGACGAAGGACGTGATCGGCGCGCTGACGCTGGTGTCCGGCGTCGTTCTCGTGCTCATCGGCGCGCTGCGCTGATGGACTGAGTTTCAGCGAAATACCTGCCACCGAATAGGTCTCTCGCGCGTTCTCCTGGGCGAAATCCCCCGTGCCGCCCGGAGACCCCGATGAAGATCGCCCAGATCGCCCCGCTCGCCGAAGCCTGCCCCCCGAAGCTCTATGGCGGCACCGAGCGCATCGTCGCCTATCTCACCGACGAGCTGGTCCGGCAGGGGCATGAGGTGACGCTCTTCGCCAGCGGCGATTCGCAGACCTCGGCGACCCTGGTGCCCTGCACCGAGATGGCGCTGCGGCTGAACCCGGCGGTGAAGGACTTCCTCCCCTATCACGTGCTGATGCTGGAGCAGGTTCGCCGCCGCTTCGACGATTTCGACGTGATCCATTTCCACACCGACCTCTTCCACTATCCCCTGATCCGCGAGTTCGCCGACCGCACCGTGACGACGCTGCACGGCCGCCTCGACCTGCCGGATCTGCAGCCCTTCTTCCGGACCTTCTCCGAGGTGCCGCTGGTCTCCATCTCGGACGACCAGCGCGCGCCGATGCCGCCGGTGAACTGGGTGGGGACGGTCTATCACGGGCTGCCGGCGGATCTGCTGCCCTACAAGGCGCAACCGACCGGCGGCTACCTCGCCTTCCTGGGCCGAATCTCGCCGGAGAAGCGGCCGGACCGCGCCATCGAGATTGCCGCGCGCTCAGGCCAGGAGCTGCGCATCGCGGCCAAGGTGGATCGCGCGGACCAGGCCTACTGGGACGAGAAGATCGCGCCCCTCGTCGCCGCGCATGACAACATCCACTGGATCGGCGAGATCAACGACCAGCAGAAGGCCGAGTTCCTCGGCAATGCCAGGGCGCTGCTCTTCCCGATCGGCTGGCCCGAGCCCTTCGGCCTGGTGATGATCGAGGCCATGGCCTGCGGCACGCCCGTCATCGCCTTCAATCACGGTTCGGTGCCGGAGGTGATCGACCACGGCATGTCCGGCTTCATCGTGAACGGCATGGACGAGGCGGTGGAGGCGGTCGGGCGCCTCGGCGACATCAGCCGGGCGCAAGTGCGGGCCAGCTTCGACGAGCGCTTCACCGCCGAGCGCATGGCGGCGGATTACGCGACGATCTATCGCGACCTCTCCGGCTCGCGGCGTGACGCGGCGCGGCTCCGGCGTCGGCGGGGTGACGGCGTCGACCTGCAGGTGGTCGCCTGACCGGGGCCGCCGGCATGGAGACCGGCAGCGCCGAGGCCGTGGCCCAGGGAGGGCCGCCCGCCAACTCCACCCCGGTCGCGCAGTTCTTCATCCCGGCCGCCGCCTCCCTCCAGGAGCGGCGGCCGAGGACGTTGAAGTATGGCGATACCTTCGCGCTCTTCGACCACAACGGCGACGCCCATTCCGGGCCGGGCAGCCCGGAGGGCGTGTTCCATCGCGACACGCGGCATCTGTCGCAACTATATCTCACCGTGGACGGCACGCGGCCCATGCTGCTGAGCTCCACGGTCCGCGAGGACAACACCACGCTCACCTGCGACCTCACCAATCCCGACCTCTTCGACAAGGACGGGAAGATGGTGCTGGGCCACGACCTGGTGCATCTGCGCCGTTCGCGCTTCCTGTGGAATGCCACGAGCTTCGAGCGGCTGTTCCTGCGCAACTACGACGAACAGCCGCGGAAAATCTCGGTCGAGCTGGCCTTCGAGGCAGACTTCGCCGACCTCTTCGAGGTGCGCGGAACCCGGCGCGAGAAGCGCGGAGAGACGCATGCGCCGGAGGTGAGTGGCAGCCACGTCACGCTGAGCTACACCGGCCTCGACGCGGTGAAGCGCACCACGACGCTCGTCTTCGATCCGGCGCCGACGCGGCTCACCGGGCGCAACGCGGTCTTCGAGCTGGAGTTGGCGCCGCGCGCGACGCACTCCCTCTTTCTCGAGGTGAATTGCGGCGCGGAGGGGCTCAAGAACCAGCCGCCGCGGCGCGCCTTCTTCGCCGCGCTGCGCGATGCGCGGCGGGCGCTGCGCAATTCCTCCTCGCGCGCGGCGTCGATCGAGACCTCGCACGAGATCTTCAACGAAAGCGCCCGGCGTTCCGTCGCCGATCTCTACATGCTCGTCACCGATACGCCGGAGGGACCCTACCCCTATGCCGGCATCCCCTGGTTCAGCACCGTCTTCGGGCGCGACGCGCTGATCACGGCACTGGAGACGCTCTGGATGGACCCTGCCATCGCCTCTGGCGTGCTCGGCCATCTCGCGGCGAACCAGGCGACGGAGGTGGACGCGGCCGCCGATGCCGAGCCGGGCAAGATCCTGCATGAGGTGCGGCACGGCGAGATGGCGGAGCTCGGCGAAGTGCCCTTCCGCCGCTACTACGGCAGCGTCGATTCCACGCCGCTCTTCGTGATGCTGGCGGGCGCCTATCTGCGGCGCACGGCCGACTTGGTGACCATCCGGCGGCTCTGGCCGAACATCCAGGCGGCGCTGTCCTGGATGACGACCTATGGCGACCGCGACGGCGACGGCTTCGTGGAATACGGCCGCCAGACGGAGGATGGCCTGATCAACCAGGGCTGGAAGGACAGCCATGATTCCGTCTTCCACGAGGACGGGACCCTGGCAAAGGGTCCGATCGCGCTGGCGGAGGTGCAGGCCTATGGCTATGGCGCCTGGCAATCGGCGGCGGAGATCGCACGGAAGCTGGGCTTCGGCGATCTCGCGGTGGAATGCGACGGGCGCGCGACGGCCCTGCGGAAGAGCTTCGACGATCGCTTCTACGACGAGGCGCTGGGCACCTACGTGCTCGCGCTGGATGGGCGGAAGAAGCCGTGCCGCGTGCGCAGCTCCAATGCGGGGCACGTGCTGCTGACGGGCCTTGCCTTCACCGAGCGCGCGAGTTCGGTGGTGAGGACGCTCATGTCGCCGCCCTCCTTCTGCGGCTGGGGCGTGCGGACGGTGGCGGCGACCGAAGCGCGCTACAATCCGATGAGCTATCACAACGGCTCGATCTGGCCGCACGACAACGCGCTGATCGCGGCGGGTTTTTCCCGGTACGGCTTCAAGCGGGAGGCGGCACGGATCTTCGAGGGGCTCTTCGGCGCCTCGACCTATATCGACCTGCGGCGCCTCCCGGAGCTGTTCTGTGGCTTCCCGCGGCAGCGGACGCAGGGCCCCACCTTCTACCCGGTGGCCTGCGCGCCGCAGGCCTGGGCGGCGGCGGCGCCGCTCTTCATGATCCAGGCCTGCCTCGGGCTGAGCTTCGACCCGGAGCAGTCGCGCATCACCTTCGAGGAACCGGCGATGCCGGACTTCCTGAACGAGATCACGCTGCGCAACCTGGCGATGGACGGCCGCTCGGCGGACGTCACCCTGCGCCGCTCCGGATCGCAGGTCGTGGTGGACGTGCTGGAGCGGCGCGGCGGCGTCCGCGTGCTGGTGACGAGCTGAGAGACCGTTTGAGAACTCCTGCGGGTCGGTTTCGCGGGTCTTTTCCGTGCCTGGTGCGTTGCCGGACTTGCCGATGCCACCGGCATCGGCGGCGTCCGCCGCCTTCCAGACCCGAAAAATCCCTCACGAACCCTCCGCCGCCGGAATTCTCAAACGGCCTCTGAGGGCTACCGGAACAGTTCGAGGATCTTCGCCGGATCGACCTCTTCCAGCGTCTTCGGCGTCCAGTTGGGTGCGCCGTCCTTGTCGACGAGCACGCTGCGGACGCCCTCGCGGAAGTCCGGGTGATCATGCACGACG
>JAQGHZ010000111.1 GCA_028291485.1 Rubritepida sp.
CCATGCCGTCGCGCTGGAAGGCCGCGGAGGCGGCGCGGGCGCGTTCGGCGGCGATGCGGACGGCCTGGCGGCGGTCGGATTGCAGGACCGGCTCCTCCTCCGGCAGCCGCGCCAGCACCACGCGCACCAAGTCCGCCGTGGCCGGCACCTGGAAATAGGCGTTGGGCCCCTCGGGGATGCGCTCCAGCAGGCCGGCCTCGGTCAGCAGCTTGAGGTGGCGCGAGAGGCGCGGTTGCGACTGGCCCAGCACCGCGCAAAGCTCCGTCACGCAGAAGGCCCCGCGCGCGCAGAGCGCCAGCAGCCTCAGCCGCGTGGGCTCGGCCGCGGCGCGGAGTTGAGAGAGGAGGTGGTCCATGGGCTTTAAATGGCATAAAGATATCCTTATGTCCAGCCTATGACGTGGTCCCTCGACGCCAGAATTCCGGTTTCCCTGCTCCCTGACGCGGGCGCGCTGGCCGATGCGCTCGCCGCCGGCAAGCCCGCGGCCGTGCTCGGCGGCCCGGAAGGGGAGGCCTACGGCGTGGCCTCGGAGCGCTTCGCCGCCGGCGCCTCGCCGCATGCGGTGGCCTGCGCCTGCTGCCAGGGGCGCGGCGAGGCGGCCCAGGCGCTGGACCGGCTGTTCCAGGCCCGG
This sequence comes from Rubritepida sp., assembly GCA_028291485.1. Lineage (GTDB taxonomy): Bacteria > Pseudomonadota > Alphaproteobacteria > Acetobacterales > Acetobacteraceae > Roseococcus. The sequence goes on from JAQGHZ010000111.1 coordinate 632, forward strand.
GTGCGCGGGACGGTGCCGTGGTTCGACCGGGTGCTGGTGCTCGATGAAGGCTGCGTGGGGGATGACATCAAGCAGGCACTGGTGGCGGACGCGCTGGCCTCGGCGCGCTACCGGCTGGCCTGACGCTCGGCGCTTTTCTCCCGCGGCGATGCGACGGGCGGGATGGTGGCCCCGCGATACCCTCTCTACCCTCTCTCCCCGTGACCGCGCCCTTCACCCTCCGCCGCCTGACCTTCGCCGACGCCCCGGCCTATCGCGACCTGCGCCTGGAGGCCCTGCGATCCCATCCTGCCTCCTTCGGTGCGGCCTGGGAGGACGAGGCCGCGCAACCTGCCGGCTGGTTCGCCGACCTTCTCGGCGCCAGCCTCGTCCTGGGTGGCTTTCTGCCCGACGGTACGCTCGCCGGAACCGCTGGCCTCGCCACCACCGAGGCCGCCAAGCAGCGTCACAAGGCGACCCTTTGGGGCATGTTCGTCCGCCCCGCCGCCCGCGGCACCGGCCTCGCCGCCGCCCTGGTCGAGGCCGTGCTGGCCGAGGCGCCCCCGCAGGTCGAGGAGGTCCGTCTTTCGGTGATGGTGACCAACGAGGCCGCCATCCGCCTCTACACCCGCCTCGGCTTCACGCGCTTCGCGGTCGAGCCGCGCGCGCTGAAGATCGACGGGCGGTATCACGACGATGCCATGATGGTGCGGCGACTGAGGGCAGGCTAGTCCGGCCCTTGGCCGGCCAGCCGGTCTCCGATCGACGCCAGGGCGCGGCGCAGCACCGCGACCTCCGCCGCCTCCAGACCGGTCAGCAACTCCTCCTCCAGCGCGCGTGCCATGGGCACGATCGCCGCATGCATGCGCGCCCCCGCCGCCGAGAGCTCCAGCCACTGCAACCGGGCATCGCCGCGATCCGCCTTCCGCAGGACCAGCCTCCGCCCCATCAGCAGCGTCACGGCCCGGCTGACCTTCACCTTGTCCATCGCCGTCCGCGCCGCGATCTCGCGGGCCGGCAATCGGCCGAAGCGTCCCAGCACCGCCATGGTCCGCCATTCCGGGATCGAAAGCCCGAAGGCCGCGCCGTAGCGATCGGCGAAATGGCGCGAGACACGGTTTGCCGCCACCGAGAGCCGGTAGGGCAGAAACTCCTCCAGCACGAAGTCCGGCTTTGACATCGGTTTCATATGAAACTAGTTTTGCCGCGCAGCGCAAGGCGGAGAAACGCCCATGTCCCAGAACGCGGCCCACAAGCAATACATTTCCTTCCCGCGCAGCGCGGGGCTTTCCTCGCGCCAGGCGCATGCGGACCTGCCGCAGGGCACCTTCGAGCGCGAGCTGGGCAAGGAGGGATTCTTCGGCCCCGCTACCCATATGCACCACGCCCATCCGCCCACCGGCTGGACGCATTGGGAGGGCCCGCTCCGCCCTCGCGCCTTCGACCTCGCCCGGATCAACGAGGAGCAGGCGAGCCCCTGGGACGCCGCCGATATCCTGCACAACGCCCATTGCCGCCTGCGCTTCTGGCGCGCGCCCCGCGCCATGGACCATCTCGTCCGCAATGCCGACGGCGACGAGCTGATCTTCATCCACACGGGATCGGGCCGGCTCTTCTGCGACTACGGCCACCCGCCCTTCCGCGCCGGCGACTACCTGCTGATGCCGCGCAGCACCATGTGGCGCATCGAATGCGACGAGCCCGTCACGGCGCTGCTCATCGAGGCCACCCGCAGCAGTCTATCAGCTTCCGGATCGCGGCATCCTCGGCAAGCACGCGCAGTTCGATCCGGCGGTGCTGGAGACGCCCGCCATCGACGACGCCTTCCGCGCCCAGCAGCACGAGCGCGAGACGCTGGTGCGCATCAAGCGCCGCGACGCGCTCTCCACCGTCACCTACCCGTTCAACCCGCTGGATGCGGTGGGCTGGCACGGCGACCTCGCGCCGGTG
>JAQGHZ010000113.1 GCA_028291485.1 Rubritepida sp.
CCGCGTGCTCGCGCCGCGCGCGCCGGGCGGCTTCGGCCAGGCGCTCGCCACCGTGGACGGCCTCACCACCTACGCCCGCGATACGCGCCGCATCGTGAGCTCGGTGCGCGGCATCGTGGCCGACACGGAGCTCGCGGCGCTGCTCGGCGTGCCGCCCGGCTCGCGCTGGCTGCGCATCCGCAACACCCGCGTCGACCCCGCGCGCGCCGACCGGCCGATCTGCGCGACCGACACCTTCGTGGCGGAACGCCTGTCCGAGGTGCGGCGCCATCTCGGCGAGGAGACCGCCGCGGTCTGCGACCTGCTGGAGCGGCGTTGCGGCGTCCACACCGAAAGCATCGAGCAGGAGTTGCAGGGGGCGGTCGTTCCCGCCGCCCTCGCGCCCGTGCTCGGCGTGGAGGCCGGGGCGCCCGCGCTGCGCATCCTGCGCCGCTACCGCGATGCCGGCGGCTGGCTCTTCGAGGCCTCGGTCAGCCTGCATCCGGCGGACCGCTTCGCCTACCGCATGCGCCTGACGCGCGGCGCCGCTCACTAACGAAGGAAACGCCCCCCGATGAACCCCGACACCAAGCGCCGTGCCTTGCTGCCCCTGGCCGCGTCCCTCGCGGCCGCGCCCGCCCTCGCGCAGGACCGCCGCGCCTTCCCGAACCGCGTGGTGCGCTTCATCGTGCCCTTTCCCGCCGGGCAGGGCACCGACATCGTCGCCCGGCTACTGGCCGACCGGCTCGCTCTGCAATGGCCGAACCGCGCCATCGTGGAGAACCGCCCGGGCGGCGGCGGCGCCATCGGCATGGAGGCCGCGGCGCGCGTGGAGCCCGACGGGCATACGCTCCTGATGGGCTCGATCGGCCCAATCTCCGTGCTGCCGGCTGTCAGCAGCAGCCTCAGCTACGACCCGCAGCGCGACTTCGTGCCGGTGGCGCGCGTGGTGGACCTGCCGCTGGTCTTCATCGCGAGCCCGGCCTCGGGCATCCGCACGCTGGGCGACCTCATCGAGCGCGCGAAGGCGCGGCCGGGCGAGGTGGATTACGGCTCCGGCGGCACGGCCTCCTCGCAGCACATGGCGATGGAGCTGCTGGCCAGCCGCGCCGGGATCACGCTGAACCACATCCCCTATCGCGGCAGCGCCCAGGCGATGACCGACCTCGTCGCGGGTACCATCGCCGTGATGTGCGACAGCCTCTCCTCCGCCCTGCCGCAGATCCGTGATGGCAAGGTGATCGCGCTGGCCGCCGCCTCGCTCGCGCGCTTCCCCCAGATCCCCGACGTGCCCACGGCCGCCGAGGCCGGCGTGCCCGGCTATGAGGCGGTGGGCTGGGCCGGGATGCTCGCACCGGCGCGCACGCCGCCGGAGATCGTGGCGGCGCTGAACGCAGCGGTGGTGCAGGCCATGGACGAGCCCGAGGTGCGCGCCCGCGTGGCCGAGCTCGGCGCCGTGGTCGCGCTCCAGACGCCCGAGGAGTTCGGCCGCTTCATCGCGGCAGAGCTCGCGAAGTGGCGCCAGGTGTCCCGCGAGCGGAACATCCGGCTCGATTAACCGGGGGTGAGGTTCGCGATGCGGACCACCTCCGCATAGGCGACGGTGTCGCGCCGGATCCGCTCGGTGAGCGGGCCCGGCCCCTGCGCCAGCACGTCGAGGCCCATATCGGCCATGCGCGCGCGCGTCGCGGGCCGCCCGATGGACTCCAGCAGAGCGGCGGTCAGCGCGGCCTTCACCTCGGGCCGCGCGCCGGCCGGCATCACCACCCCGTACCAGGTGTCGGAGACGAGTTGCGGGTAGCCGAGCTCGGCGAAGGTGGGCAGTTCGGGCAGCAGGCGATGGCGCATGGGCGACACGATGCCGAGCGCGACCAGCCTGCCGTCGCGGATGCCGGGCAGCATGTCCGAGAGGTTGCCGAGCGTGTAGTCCACCCGGCCGGCGATCAGGTCGGTCAGCATGGGCGGGACGCCGCGATAGGGCACGTGCTCGGCGTTCAGCCCGGCCAGCAGCTTGAGCTGCTCCATGCCCATGTGCTGGCTCGTGCCCTGGCCGTTGCTGCCGAAGGAGAGACCGCGGCCCGGCTGCTTCGCCTTGGCCAGGAAGCCCGCGAAATCGGCGGCGACCGAGGGATGGCAGACCAGGACGTGCGGGGTCTCCACCAGCAGCGCCAACGGGTCGAAGTCGGTCTGCGCATCATAGGGCTTGGGCTGATGCAGCGACTGGTTCACGGTGAAGCTGTTGGCCACCATGAGGATCGCCTGGCCGTCCGGCGGCAGGATCTTTACCGCCTGCACCGCGACCAGCGTGCCGGCGCCAGGCCGGTTCTCCACCACCACTGTCTGGCCGAGCAGGGGCGCCGCGCCCTCCGCCACCACGCGGCCCACGAGGTCGAAGCTGGAGCCGGGCGGGAAGGGGACGACGTAGCGGACCGGGGCGGAGGGCTTCCAGGCCGGCTGGGCCAAAGCGGGGGTGGCGAGCAGGCCGGGCAGGGCCAGAAGCGAACGGCGGTCCATCATAGTCTCCATCCATCGACATTTCGCCTGACAGGTGCGCGTCGGGCGTCGTCTCGCGCCTAGCAAACGGCATGCCGCGAAGCGAGAGCGCTTCGCCCGCGCGCGCGAGCCCTCTCCCATCCCGCAAACCGAAGGTTAATCCCCCCGCGAGGTGGCGATCTCGATGAGAAACGCCGCCGCCAGCGCCGCCGCCCCCAGCCCGAAGATGAGCAGGTGCGCCCCGCCGGTGAGCGCGAAGAGGTAGGACATGCCATAGGCGCCCGCCGCCTGCCCCAGCGCGAAGCCGATGGTGCAGAGGCTCCAGGCGGCCTTCTGGCGATCGGCGTCGCCCGGGGTCAATTCGCGCACGCGCCCCAGCACCAGCGGCACGATGCCGGGCACGAAGGCGCCGACGATCAGGCTGGAGACGGTCAGCGCGAGCGGCCCATGGCTCCAGACCGGCAGGGCGACGGCCAGGGCCTGGAGCAGGAACGCGCCCCGCAGCGCGCGACGGAAGCCGATGCTATCAGCGACATGGCCGGCCAGGATCGGCCCGGCCATCGCCGCGAGGCCGAAGACGACCCAGTAGCCGGCACCCGCGGCGATGCCCTGCCCCAGCCCGCGCGCCACGAAGTCCACCAGCAGCGTCATGTGCGGCACCAGCCCGACCGCGTTCAGCCCGTAGAGCAGGCACACGATCGCCAACACGCGCGGCGGCCACACGAAGCGGACGCGCCGCGCCGCCACGGGCCCGGCCGGCGGCCAGCCGCCCCAGGCCAGCGCCGCCAGCGCCACCGCCAGGACGCCAAGGCCGAGCCAGGTCCGTACCAGCCCGGCCTGCAGCAGCAGCGGCACCAGCGTGCCGGAGAGCGCGATGCCCGCCCCTACCCCGGCGAAGATCATCCCGCCGGCCAGGCCGCGGCGCGATTCGGGGATGTGCGGCAGGATCGTCGGCGCGACCAGCACCATGAGCACGCCGCCCGACACGCCGGAAAGCACGCGCCAGCCGAAGAACCACAGGAAGGAGACCGGAAAGGCGCAGGCGAAGAAGCTGAGGGCGGCCAGCGCCATCATGGCGCGCATCGCGCCGACAGGGGTCAGTCGCGCCGCCAGGGGCCGCGCGAGCAGCGCACCGGCCAGGTAGCCCGCGAGGTTGGCCGCGCCGAGATAGGCCGCATCCGAGGAGGAGAACCAATGCGACGAGACGAGTTCCGGCAGCAGCGGCGTATAGGCGAAGCGCGAGAGGCCGATGCCGAGCAGGCTGGCGCACATCGCCGAGAGGACCATCCGCGCCGGGCTCGCAACGCGGCCGGGGTTGGCCCTGGAGAGCGTTCGCATCCTCGTTTCTCCTTCACGGCAGGAGAGGTAGGCGCGACTGTTCCTCAGGAAAAACGATTAGATCTGATCAAACCTATCGGATGGGAAGATAGCTACTCCGCAGCCAAGGCCGGCGCCGGGCGGGCATGGTCCAGGAAGGCGGTCAGGGCGCTGGAAACAAAGCCATCGCGGCGGCGGATAAATAGCGTGTCCACGCGGGCCTCCGCACGCGGCAGGTCGTGGATCGCAATGCGCCCCTCCCGCTCCGCCACGCCGACGAGGCCGCGCGGCAGCAGCGTGACGCCGAGGCCGGCCGCGACGCAGCCGAGAATGGCCTCGACGGTGCCGAACTCCAGCATCCGCACGTCGCCGACGCCCCGCCGGGCCAGGATCTCCTCCAGCCGCTGGCGGTAGGAGCAGCCGGCCCGCAGCACGACGATCCTGAGCGAGCGGGTGGCAAGGAGCGCGTCGAGATTCCGCACCGAGAGGCTGGTCAGCACGGCCAGATCCTCGTGGAAGGCGAGCGTTTCCTCCAGCTCCGGGTGGTCCACCGGGCCGCAGACGAAGGCGCCCTCCAGGCGATGCTCCAGCACGTCCCGGATCAGCTCGCAGGTCGTTCCGGTGCGCAGCACGAGGTCCACCTCGGGACAGGCCGCGACATAGTCGGACAACCGCGCCGAGAGCCGCAGCGCGGCGGTCGTCTCCAGCGAGCCGATGGTCAGCCCGCCCCGTGGCCTTCCGTCGTCGCGAAAAGCGCGGCGCGCCTCGTCGAGGAGCTGCCGCGCCCGGGCGGCATAGGGCATCAGCCGGTGTCCCGCCGCCGTCAGCGTGACGCCGCGCGCATGCCGCTCGAAGAGCGCGGCGCCGAGTTCCTCCTCGAGCGCCTTCACCCGAGCCGTCACGTTGGACTGCACGGTGTTGAGCTCGGCGACCGCGCGGTTCATGCCGCCCAGCCGCGCCACGGTCTCGAAGAGACGAAGATCGGCGATGTCCATGGCGGGCAGCCTATCACTCCAACCGATCGGTTGCAGCAATTCCGATCTCCCTGACGTCTTGCGTCCCGCGCCGCCAGCCCCGACCCTGGCCGCCAAGGAGAACGCCATGACCGAATCACCCGTGCTGATGTCCGTGGACAGCCGCGGCATCGCCACCGCCACCCTCAACCGCCCTGCCCTGGGCAATGCCTATAACGGCGAGATGCTGGATGCGCTG
>JAQGHZ010000165.1 GCA_028291485.1 Rubritepida sp.
TGCCGCGCCGTCGCCACCGCCGTCTTCGGCGATCCCGAGAAGGTCCGCTTCGTCCCCACCACCGCGCAGAGCCGCTTCACCGCGCTGCAGTCCGGCGAGGTGGACATGCTGACACGCACCACGGCGCTTTCCATTTCGCGCGACAGCACGATGGGCCTGACGCAGACCGTCGCGCATTTCTTCACCGGCCAGGGCATTCTCGTGCATCGCCGCACTGGCGCGACGAAAGCCACCGACCTCAACGGCGGCACCATCTGCGGCACCACGGGCAGCATCATCGAGCGCAACCTCGAGGACTATGCGCGGGCCAACAACATCCGCTTCCGCACCATCTCCTTCGACACCCAACCCTCCGTGCTGGAGGCCTTCCTCGCCGATCGCTGCGACGCCATCAGCAACGACATGATCAACCTCTCGGCCAATCGCCTGGCCGCGCCGGATCCCAGCTCGCTCGTCCTGCTGCCCGACCTGATTCAGAAGGAGATGCACGGCATCCTGGTGCGCAACGGCGATCCCGAATGGGCCACGCTGACGCGCTGGACCGTCTTCGCGCTGATCCAGGCCGAGGAGTTCGGCATCACCCGCGCCAATGCCGCGGAGATCCGCCGCACCACGACCGATCCGTCGATCCGACGCTTCCTCGGCCTCGTCGAGAATGTCGGCACGGGCTTCGGCGTTTCCGCGAATTTCGCCTATGATGTCGTCCGCGCCATCGGCAATTACGGCGAGCTCTATGAGCGCACCGCCGGTTCCGGCGGCCTCGGCATGGAGCGCGGACCGAACCGCATCTGGACACAGGGTGGGCTGCTCATGTCCTGGCTCTGGCAATAACGAGGAAACACAGCATGTCGCCGCTCGACACCGTCACCGCACCACGCAACACCGACCTCGACACGGCGCTCGCCGATGCGCGCGAGAGCTACGTCGCCGCCCGCCCGAACAGCGCCGCCGCCTATGAGCGGGCGAAGCTGGTCATGCCCGGCGGCAACACACGCTCGACGCTCTACTACTCGCCCTTCCCGACGGCGATGGAGAGCGGCCAGGGCTGCTATCTCAAGGACATCGACGGGCACGACTATCTCGACCTCTGCGGCGAGTACACGGCCGGCATCTTCGGCCATTCCGAGGCCCGCATCGTCAAGGCGATCGAAGGCGCGATCGGCCGCGGGCTGAACCTCGCCGCGGCGGGCGAACGCGAGTCGGTCTTCGCCGCGATCATCTGCGCGCGCTTCCCCTCGATCGAGTTGGTGCGCTTCACCAACAGCGGCACGGAGGCGAACCTCTTCGCCTTCTCCGCCGCGCGCGCCTTCACCGGCAAGACGCGGCTGCTGGCGATGAACGGCGGCTATCACGGCGGCATGATGACCTTCGTCGGCGGCGGCAGCGCGGTGAATGCGCCCTTCCCCGTCACCCTGGCGCCGTACAACGACGTCGAGGCCACGCGCGCCCTGATCCGCGAACACAAGGACGAGTTGGCCGCCATCCTGCTGGAGCCCATGATGGGCAGCGGCGGCTGCATCCCCGCCTCATCAGAGTTCCTGGCCATGCTGCGCGAGGAAGCGACGGCGCACGGCATCGTGCTCACCTTCGACGAGGTGATGACCAGCCGCCACAGCGCCGGCGGCCTGCAGAAGCTGCACGGCATCACGCCGGACCTGACGACGCTCGGGAAGTACATCGCCGGCGGCATGTCCTTCGGCGCCTTCGGCGGCCGCGCTGACATCATGGGGATGTACGACCCGGCGAACCCGAAGGCGCTGCCGCATGGCGGCACCTTCAACAACAACGTGCTCTCCATGTCGGCCGGCGTCGTCGCCATGGGCGAGATCTTCACCGAGGAGACCGCGGAGGCGCTGCGCGAGCGTGGTGAGGCGCTGCGGGCCTCGCTGAATGCCGTCTGCGCGAAGCACAGGGTGCCGATGCAGTTCACTGGCATCGGTAGCATGATCCAGCCGCATTTCCGCAGCGAGCCGGTGCTGCGGCCCTACGCCTCCAGCCCCACCGAGGACGGGCTGCGCGAGCTGTTCTTCCTGGATCTCATGGCGGCCGGCATCTACATCGCGCGGCGCGGCATGGTCGCGATGAGCCTGCCGGTCGGCGACGCGGAATGCGCGCGCTACGTGGCGGTGGTGGATGCGTTCTGCGCCTCGCGGAAGCCGCTGCTCGGCGAGGCCTAAGTCCTTATAGGGAACCTGTCTTCGAGGACAGGTTCCCGCCCCCACTCTGGCCGATCGCCGCAGAGGCTGACATGCTATTCGCAACGCCGTTCCGCTACGGACGGCTCTGAGGAAGATGTCCGCATGCCGAAACCCCTTTTCCCCCGCCGCGCGCTCCTCGCCGGTTCCGCCGCCGCCCTCGCCGCGCCAGCCCTTGCCCAGTCGCCTTGGCCCAACCGCCCCGTCCGCGTGATCATCCCCTGGCCGCCCGGCGGCGCGGCCGATCTCACGGGACGCATCTACTGCAACGCCCTCTCGCAGAAGACCGGCCAGGCCTTCGTGGTCGAGAACCGCGGCGGCGCCACGGGCACGATCGGCGAGCAGGCCATGATCCAGGCCCCGCCCGACGGCTACACGCTGATGCACGAATCCACGCCCATCTCCGTGATGGCGGCGCTGATGCCCGACCTGCGCTTCTCGCCGGTGCGGGAGTTCGTGCCGGTCTTCCAGACGATGATCGTGCCGCAACTCATGCTCGTGCATCCGAGCAACCCGGCCCGCACCCCGGCCGATCTCATCGCGCAGATGCGGCAGGCGGACGGCGATTTCGCCGCGGGCTCCTCGGGCATCGGCTCGCTGCAGCATCTCGCGCTGGAACTCTTCCTCCGTGCCGCGAACGTGAAGGCGAACCACATCCCCTATCGCGGCGGCGCGCCCGCCGCGACAGACCTGCTGGCGGGCTCCATTAAGCTCTACTTCGGCAACGTGAACAGCACGATCAGCTATGTCCGCGACGGCAATCTCCGCGCGCTGGCGCACACCTCCGCCACGCCGCGCATCATGGCCCTGCCTGAGCTGCCGGCGCTCTCCGAGACGCTGCCGGGCTTCTCCTCGGCGGAATGGAACGGCTTCTTCTTCCGCACCAGCACGCCGCCCGAGATCGTTCAGCGATTGAGCGCGCTGTGCAACGAGATCGTGGTCGACCCCGCGATCGCCGCCCAGCTCCGGAGCGTGGACCTCACGGCCGAACCCAACACGCCCGCGCAGTTCGCCGCCTTCTTTCGCGCCGAGAGCGAGAAGTGGCAGAAATTCATCGGCGAGACCGGCATCCGGATGGAATGACCATGAGCGTGAAACTGTCCGCCGGCGGCCACGTCGCCATCGACGAGGCCTGGCTGGCGAAGAACCACGAGCCGATCCTCGAACCCGAGCTGCCGATCATCGATCCGCACCACCACATCTGGGACCGCGGCGGCGAGACCTACCTGTTGCCGAACCTGCTGGCCGACACCTCCACCGGCCATGACATCCGCGCCACGGTCTTCATCCAGTGCGCCTCGATGTACGACGAGGCGGAGGAGCCGGCGCGCCGGTCGCTCGGCGAGACGCGCTTCATGACTGACGTCGCCAAGGTCGCCGAGACGGAGAAGACGCGCGCCTGCGCCGGCATCGTGGGGCTGGTGGACCTGATGCTCGGCGACCGCGTGAAGCCCTTGCTGGAGGAGCACGTCGCCGTCTCCGGCGGTCGCTTCAAGGGCGTGCGAAACCGCACGGCCTGGGATGCCTCGCCGCGCGTGCGCAGCAATCTCGAAGTCCCGCCGCCGGGCCCGCTGAACAGCCCGGCCTTCGCCGAGGGCGCGAAGCGGCTGGGCGAGCTGGGTCTGATGCTCGACGTCTGGGCCTATCACCCGCAGCTTCCACTGGTGCTGGAGGTGGCGCGGGCGGCGCCGGGGACGACGATCATCATCGACCATTGCGGCGGCCAGCTGGGCGTCGGGCCCTATGCCGGCAAGGACGCCGAAGTCTTCGCCGACTGGCGCAGGTCGATGGCCGCACTGGCTGCGCTGCCCAACGTGCTGGTGAAGCTCGGCGGCCTGGCGATGGAGGTCAGCGGCAAGCAGTGGCACACGCGCGACCTGCCGCCGACCTCGGAGGAACTCGCGGCCGACTGGCGCCCGCAGATCGAGACCTGCATCGAGCTCTTCGGCGTCGACCGCTGCATGTACGAGAGCAACTTTCCCGTGGACAAGGGCATGTGCGGCTATGCCGCGCTGTGGAACGCCTTCAAGCGGCTCTCCGCCGGCGCGAGCGCCGACGAGAAGACGGCGCTGTTTTCGGGGACGGCCGCGCGGGTGTACCGGCTGACCGTTTAGAGCGCGATCCGCGGAGGTGGAATCACCGAAGCGGTGAATCGCTCTCTCGGCAAAGTCGTAGACCTAAGGCAGCCCGTTGCGGATGTGACGCCGGAAGGCCGGCCTCTCCGAGAGGCGCTCGTAATAGGCGCCCAGCGCCTTCATCTCCGGCCGTTCCGGCAGCTTCGACATGGAGAACCAGCGGTGCACCACGAAGCCGGCCGGGATATCGGCCAGGGTGAATTCGTGGCCCGCCAGGAAGGGGCCGCCCGCGGCGAGGGCGGCGTCGAGCTGACCCATGCGCTTGGCGTATTCCGCGCGGCCCACCTCGAGGAATTGCGGCTGGCACCAGGGCTCCAGCCCCAGTTCGCCGCCGAGATAG
>JAQGHZ010000169.1 GCA_028291485.1 Rubritepida sp.
CGCCGCGGACCTCGCCGCCGTCGTCGCGCTGTTCCGGGCCTATGCCGCCTCGCTCGACGTGGATCTGGCCTATCAGGGTTTCGAGGCCGAGATGGCGGCGATGCCGGGCAAATACGCCCCACCCGCCGGGCGCCTGCTCCTCGCCCGCTCCGCCGAAGGCGTGCCGCTGGGCTGCGTCGGCCTGCGCGCCCTGGCCTCGCCGGGCTGCTGCGAGATGAAGCGCCTCTACGTCGCGCCGGAGGGGCGCGGGACCGGGATCGGCGTCCGGCTGGTCGAGGCCGCGATCCGCGAGGCGGAGGCGATCGGCTACCGCGAGATGCGGCTCGACAGCCTGCCCTCCATGGGGCCGGCGATCGCGCTCTACCGCCGGCATGGCTTCGAGACGATGGCGCCCTATTACGACACGCCGGTCGCCGGCACGGTCTTCCTGCGCCGGGTCCTGCATCCCGGCTGAATCCTGCGCATGTCGCACGCTTGTCGCGAGCCTTGTCGCGTGCGTATCGCGGCTCCCAATTCTGCGTAGGCAAGCATCCCCAAGCATCATATGCCGACGATCGCCGCCCGGGAGCGGCAGGGTCTTCGGGGAACAGCGCCATGAGCTACGTCGACAGCATCGTCGCCTTCGCGGCCGGTGAGGAGGGCAAGAACTGGAAGACCGACGAGGCCCGCATCCTCGAATACTTCCGGGTCGCGACCGGCAACGGCTACACCAAGGCGCAGGCGAAGACGCTCTCCTGGTGCACCTTCTTCGTCATGTGGGTGCTGAAGCAGTCCGAGATGGACCCCTTCCCCGCGGTCGGCCTGCCGCCGCCGGAGAATTTTTCCGTCGCGCGCTTCCTCATGAGCCTGGACGGGAAGACGGGCGCCACGAACAAGGCAGGCTCGCACAGCTACTGGGGCGTCTATCCCGCCTTCTCGGTCGCCTCGAAGGGCTACCAGCCCAAGGCGGGCGACCTCTTCTACCTGCCGGCCGCAGACAACCACATCGGCATCGTCGAGGAGGTGCTGGACAGCGGCTCCATCATGACGCTGAACGGCAATTCCGGCCCCGCCAAGGGCGAGGGCTTCGACGCGCGGCTGGAGACGGGCATCGGCGGCGGCTTCGTCTTCCGCAAGAGGCGCAACCTGCGCGACAACGCGGCCAAGCATGCGGGCGCCTGCTGGATCCAGATCCCCGACTGACAATTCGCCGGTTGAGCTTGCCCATTCGCGGCGTTGCGGCGATAGGTCCTGGCAAGAACAAGCCGAGGAAATCCCATGTCCATCATCACCCGCCGCGGCGCGCTCGCGCTGCCCCTCGCCACCGGCCTTGCTGCCCCCTTGGCGGCCCCCGCTTACGCGCAGCAGAATTTTCCGAACAAGCCAATCCGCATGATCGTGCCCTGGGGCGCCGGGGGCACCACCGACGTGCAGATGCGCGCCTTCTGCGAGGCCGCCGGCCGCCGCCTCGGCGTGGCCATCGTGATCGAGAACCGCTCGGGCGCCGGCGGCGTGCTGGGTGCCCAGCTCCTGCTCTCCACCCAGCCCGACGGCTACGTGCTGAGCCAGATGCCCATCAGCGTCTTCCGCCAGCCGCTGATGAACAGCCGCGCGCTCTTCGATCCGCTGACCGACTTCAGCTACATCATCCACGCGACGGGCTATCTCTTCGGCATCGTGGTGCAGGCCAACGCGCCCTGGCAGAATCTGGGCGAGCTCATCGAGGCGGCGCGGCGCGAGCCCGGCAAGCTGAATTACGGCACGCCCGGCGTCGGCACCTCGCTGCACCTGACCATGGAGCAGATCGCCAGGCGGCAGCGCATCGAGTGGACGCACATTCCCTTCCGCGGCGTCGCCGAGAACATGCAGAACCTGCTGGGCGGCCAGATCCAGATCACCGCCGACAGCTCGGGCTGGGTGCCGATGGTCGAGGAAGGCCGCCTGCGCTGCCTGGCCACCTGGGGCGAGGCGCGCGCCAAGCGCTTCCCCAACGTGCCGACGCTGCGCGAGAGCGGCATCGACATCGTGTCCATCAGCCCCTACGGGCTGGCCGGGCCGAAGAACATGGATCCGGGCATAGTCCGCGTGCTGCACGACGCCTTCAAGGAGGCGCTGTTCGACCCCTCGCACGTCGCCGTGCTCGACCGCTACGACATGCAGCCGAACTACAAGAACAGCGCGGACTACACCGCCTTCGTGCGCCAGACGATGGAGGAGGAGCGCAAGCTCATCCAGGAGCTGGGCATCCGGCTGAGCTGAGGGTCGGGGGGACGCCGTCCCCCTGATTCTCTTTCAGCGCCAAAGGGGCCGAGGCCCTGGCGTCGTGACGTGTGAGGCCAGGCTGGGCCGTGGCAAGCATCCGGGCGAGGCGGCCATGGACATCGAGGCCCGGAGCCGAGCCGGTGCCGACCTGGCCCGGGCCCGGGCCCGCTTGCAGGCAGGCCGAGCGCGCTCGGCCTCAAGGGAGGAGCGCCTGCCGTCCTGCTGCCGCGCAGGTCGCCCGAGATGGCGTCGACGAGGCCAATCGACCGGACGCCTTACGGCGCCCCGCCGATTAACCCCGTATCGACTAACCGCGTGCCGGCGGAACCGGAGCCGGAGCGGGAGCAGGCGGGGCCACATAGACCGGCGCCGGCGGCGGCGGGGGCGGCGGCTCCGCACATGCCGCGAGAAGCGCGAGGGGTGCCACGATGGCAACCACCGTCGCACTGCGGAACAAGCTGCGGCTTGCCACATTCTTGGAAACAGCGGACATCTGCTACTCCTTATTGAATCGTTGCATGAACAGGTTAGGGTTCAAGGGAAACGTTTAGCAAGCATCAACTGGCGGTTGTGTGGTTGGTATGAGTCGAGGAGTGGCATGGGTGCCGCGATACAAGGTCGAGTGGGGCCGCCCGGAGCCATTGGCCTCCGCTCGGACCAAGATGTCCCGACGCAGCCTGTTGGCAAGCGGCCCGATCGCTCTCGCCGCAGCATCTGCGCTCGCTGCGTGCAGTGCGGCTCCGGAATCCGGAGCGGTTTCCGCGCCGGTGCTGCGTGCCGATACTGAACTCGGCAACCTGAGCGACGGCGCGCCTGACCTGGTCGTCG
>JAQGHZ010000174.1 GCA_028291485.1 Rubritepida sp.
TCTCTGCTTCAGCCTTGCGGGGGTCTTCGGACTGCTTGCCGTCGCCCTCGCCGCCGTCGGCGCGCATCTGCCGCTGAACGCACCCGAGATGGTGCAGAGCGTGGCCATGCTGCTGGGCTGGCACGCGCCGGCGCTGATCGGGCTCGGCGTGTGGAACCGGCGGCACGGCTTCCTCGTCGCAGGCGTGCTGGCGCTGGGGATGATCCTCTTCGCGGCGGCGGTGCTGTTCCGTGCCTTCACCGGGGAGTCGCTGGGGCCTGTCGCGCCGACCGGCGGGACGATCCTGATGGCCGGCTGGGCGCTGCTCGCCGTGGTCGCGTGGCGCCGATGATCGCCGCCGCCTATCTCGCCGACGAAGGCCTGGAGCAGCCGCTGGCCGAGGAGCTGGCGCGGACCGGCCGCTCCATCGCCTCCTGGCACGGGCGGCTGGCGCTTTCGCCGGAACCTCCCGCCCCGGCCGCGTGGGCGCTCGACGTCTGGGATGCGCCCCGCGAGATCGAGGCGCCTTCCGTGAAGCTGGCCTCCGACGGGCTGCGGGCGATCCAGCGCAACTGGTCGCTAGTGCCGGGCGAGGCGCATCACCGCCGCGCCGCGCTCATCGAGGAACGGCTGCCGCCGGTGAAGGCGCGCCCCCTCGCCTTCCCCGAACCGGCGCCGGCCGGGCATCTAGGCGGCTGGACGCTGCTGACGGGGGGCACGATCCTCGCCTCGCCCACCAAATCCTCGCCCTTCCCCGGCGGCGCACCGCGCTTCGTGGAGGATCGCGAGGGACCGCCCTCGCGCGCCTATCTGAAGCTCTGGGAGGGGCTCACGCGGATCGGGCGGCATCCTGGCCCCGGCGAAACCTGCCTGGACCTGGGCGCCTCGCCGGGCGGCTGGACCTGGGCTCTGGCGAAGCTGGGCGCGACGGTGACGGCCGTGGACAAGGCGCCGATCGACGAGCGCGTCATGGCCATGCCGGGCGTGTCCTGGCGGCAGGAGAGCGCCTTCGGTCTCGCGCCCGAACCCGTCGACTGGCTGTTCAGCGACGTGATCTGCTACCCGAAGCGGCTGTTGGGGCTGGTCGGCCGCTGGCAGGGATTCGCGAAGAATTTCTTCTGCTCGGTCAAATTCCAGGGCGAGACGGATCACGACATCGCCGCCGAATTCGCGGCGATCCCGGGCGCGATGCTGTTCCACTCCGCGCACAACAAGCACGAGCTGACCTTCGTCCTTCTGAGCTGACTTTCGCCCGTCCCGGTTTCGCGCTCAGCTGTGGGCAAGAATTCCGGGAGAAATGTCATGACCACCGCGCTGACCATCCGCAGCGTCGAGATCCGCGCCGTCGACGCGCCGATGGATCCGCCGCTGCGCAACAGCCTCAACGTCATCGACCGCGCGCCGCTCGTCATCGCCGAGATCCAGACCGAGCAGGGGCCGCGCGGCACCGCCTATGCCTTCGCCTATGCGCCCTCCGCCCTGGGGCCGCTGGCGGCGCTGACGCGCAACATCGGCGCCGCGCTGATCGGCCGCACCGTGGCGCCGGCCGCCCTCTGGGACGAGCTGCAGAACGGCCATCGCCTGCTCGGCGCCGAGGGGCTGGTGGAGATGGCGATCTCCGTCCTCGACATGGCGCTGTGGGATGCGTTGGCGAAGGCCGCGCGCATGCCCCTGGCGCGGCTGCTGGGCGGCGATCTCACCCCCATCCCGGCCTATGGCAGCCTGCGCGGCTGGGGGGCCGCCATGGTCGCCGAGGAGGCCGGGCGATACGTCGCGACGCTCGGCGTGAAGGCGGTGAAGTTCAAGCTGGGCGCGCCGCGACTCGCCGACGACCTCGCGACCGTCCGCGCGGTGCGCGAGGCCGTCGGCGACGAGGTGGAGATCCTGGTCGACTACAACCAGGGCCTCGACCGGCCCGAGGCGCTGCGGCGCGGCCTCGCGCTCCAGGCGGAGGACGTGCGCTGGGTGGAGGAGCCGCTGCACGTCACCGACGACGAAGGGTTGGCCTGGCTGTCCAACCAGCTCGAGATGCCGGTGCAGGGCGGCGAGAACTGGTGGGGTGTGGCCGGCATGGCGCGCAGCCTCGCCGCCCGCGCGACCGACCTCTGCATGCCCGACGTGATGAAGATGGGCGGCGTCACCGGCTTTCTCCGCGGGATGGCGCTGGCGGGCGCGAATCGCGTGCCGCTGTCGTCGCACATCTTCATCGAGGCGAGCGCGCATCTATTGAGCGTCTCGCCCAACCGGCACTACCTGGAGCACCTCGACATCGCGGGCGCGCTGCTGAAGGAGCCGCTAGTGCTGAGAGGCGGAAATGCAGTGATTCCAGACCGTCCGGGGCTCGGTCTCGAGTGGGATGAAAACGCGCTGCAGCGCCATGCTGCGAATGCGTGACGGGGGCGGGTTGCCAACGGCAGAACACCGTGGCAAATGCTCTCTCACGGAGCGGGCGGGCGTAGCTCAGGGGTAGAGCACGACCTTGCCAAGGTCGGGGTCGAGGGTTCGAATCCCTTCGCCCGCTCCAGATTTCCGCGGACACGCGGATAACTGCCAAAAACCGTCAAAGCGACGGTCCAAGCCCAGTGTTACTCTCTTAGGACCGGACGAGTTCGATGCCGCCAAGCCCCTGCTGCGGCGAAGCGACATTGACGGCATCCAGATCTTGTTCAGCTGGAGCGCGCTTGAGCCCGAGAAAGATCGATATGATTTCGCCGAGATCGAGCGCGACCTCGCTTTCGCGCGGAGCCTGCACAAGCAGCTCTTTATCCAGCTGCAGGACCGCAGCTTCGCGGACCAATGGAAGCCGGCGCCACCTTATCTCCAGCATGACCCGGCCTATGACGGCGGCGTCGCGCATAAGGAGGAGAATCCCGGCTGGATCGCGATGCAATGGAATCCGGCGGTGCGCGACCGCTTCCAGCACCTGCTGAAGGCGTTGGCCGCGCGGTTCGACGGGCGGATTCGCGGGATCAACTTTCCCGAGACCGCCGCCGACCTGAAGGGCGGCAGCACCAGCCACGGCTTCACCTGTGACACCTATTTCGCGGCCGAGCTCGAAAACGCGGCCTATGCCAAGTCGGTGTTCCACAAGAGCGCGGTCGTGCTCTACGCGAATTTCTGGCCGTGCGAATGGGCCAACGACCGCCATTATATGCAGCGCACGTTCGATTTCGCGGTGACGCATCATGTCGGGCTCGGCGGCCCCGATGTGCTGCCGTTCCAAAAGCCGCAGATGAACAATAGCTACGGCTTCCTGCATAACTACAAAGGCAAGCTCGATCTGGTGGCGATGGCCGTGCAGGAACCCGACCTCGATTATGTCGATCCGCAAACCGGCAAGGTCGCGACCCGGCGGGACCAAGCGGATTTCGCTGCCGACTATCTCGGCGCGGACATCATCTTCTGGGCGACGTCCGCGCCCTGGCTGCAAATGGCAAAGGCGCCCCGCACCGGTCAATAAGGCCGTTCT
>JAQGHZ010000180.1 GCA_028291485.1 Rubritepida sp.
AATCCGGTTCGCGGAAGAGGCGCGCCGAGGGCCCCGCGACAGTAGACACGTTTTACGTTTCCCCACTTTTGCTCATCGTGGGTCGTTTGCCGGCACTCGCCAAGAGTGCCGGCGTTGCGTGCCGCTAAAGCGCCTCGCCCGCACCGGTGCCGTTATGCGGCGTCGGGAAGCACCACTCCTCGCCCCGTTCGGTCGTGATGTATTCCGGCCAGCGCAGGTCGACCGGCGGATCGAAATCGGCGGGCAGCAGGGGTCCGACCCATCCCGTTCCACCGACGCCGCCGCCAGTCCGGTCACGGAATTCCGCCTGTGCGGCTTCCAGCACATCCGGCTGGGTAGCGAGGTCCACCAGGGTCAGCGCCATCGTCTTCGCCGCGACGAACATGCCGGGGTCGATTGCCGATGGCAGCCCGCTGAGCGCGGTATAAGCCCAGTTCGGATAGACGTAGCCTTGCGTCGGCGGCTGCAGCCGTGGCCGGCCAGCGAGGAGCCGCACCGTCGGCGCATGCCAGGAGAATTCCACATAGTCGTCGGCGCTGAGATGCTTCTGCCAGGCGGGCAGGCTGGCGCGCAGCCGAGCCTCGAACTCCGCTGGCGGCAGCAGCTTACTCACGCTCGGGAGGAACGGATCGGCCATCGGCTCTACGCCGAGGTTGCGCTGCATCTCGCGGCCGAACTCCTTCGCCTCCTCCGAGAAGACGGGCGCGCCCACGACTTGCAGGTTCTTCCAGGTCAGGTCGGTCATCGCCGTGTTCGGCAGGCCGACGCGGGTCTTGGTCACCCAGCGCACGAAGGCGCGGCAGCCGGTCATGCTCGCGACATGGCGCGCATTGTTCGCAAGGACGCGCCAGATCTGCTCCTGGATGCCGAGTGCGGAGGAGCGCCAGGAATACTGGATCTGCGAGAAGCGCGGCGGCAGGTTGTCCGAAGTCGCGCCCGCATCGCCGAGGATGAATTCGTTCAGCGTCCAGGAGCCGGCATGCGGGAACATCGCCTCCTTGGTGTACTTGGTGGTCGTGTACATGAGGCACATGGCGTCGAGCGCGCCGGGGCAGCGCGCCTGCGCGTGCGCGCCCTCGATGGGCACCAGCGTGGGGTCGATCCAGGTCTCCGGCGAATCCGCCTCGAAGCTGATGACCGCGCTCCAGTAGGCGCCGAAATGCGTCTCGCCGGTGACGGTGTTGTAGGGCCAGGGATGCCAGACCACGGCGGCGTCGAGCCCGTCGAAATAGCCCTTGGCCGCATGAATGGGCTTGGAGCCGCAGACCTTCTCGGCCGGCTCGCCGAAGAGCTTCAGCGTGCCCGCGACGCCGTGCGCCTGCATCGCCGCCTTGGCGCCGAGGATGGCCGTCAGCGCCGCCGTGCCGAGCATGGAATGCGGATCGGTGTGACCGGCGGTGTAAGGATGCAGCCCCTCGCGCGGCGCCTGATAGGGCACCACCTGTTGCGAATTGCCGGGCACCGCGTCGTATTCGGAGAAGCTCGCAAGAACAGGCCCGCCACTGCCCTGAGTCCACTTCGCGGCGAAGGCGGTCGGCATGTTGCCGGAGCCTTCCTCCACCTCGAAGCCTTCGGCGCGCAGCAGATCCACGTATTCGCGGACCGAGCGGTACTCGCGCCACGCCGGCTCCGCATAGGACCAGATCCGCGCATTGAAGGCGGAGAGCCGCGCTTCGTTCGCGGTGATGTAGTCGAGTGCGCTCTGGCGCACCGCGTCGTTCGTCATTTTTACGTTTCCCCCAGATGGTGGATTGGACTGGCGTTCAGATTCTCAGCGGCGCCGGACGTTCCAGAACGTCGCAAAACCCTCGTTCACATCGGTGATGTTCGAGCGGAAGGCGGTCGGCTGCAAATACTGGCCGAGCGGGTAGTAGGGCACCTCGCGCATCGCCTCGAGCTGGATGTCGCGGCAGATGGCCTGCTGCGCGGCGAGGTCGGGCGCCTGGAACCAGGCGTCGCGCAGCTCCTCGATCTTCGGCATGGTGGCCCAGCCGCCATAGCCGGCATCGCCGTTGCCGCGCAGCGCGATGTGGCCCGCCGGGTTCAGCCAGTCCGTGCCGACCCAGTTGGTGACGAAGGCGCTCCATCCGCCCTCGGCGATCGTGCCGCGGCGGTTGCGGCGCTGGAGCATCGCGTTGAACTCGACGGAATAGACCTCCACGTTCAGCCCGGCCTGCTTGAACATGTCCGTCACGACAGCGCCCATCAGCGCATTGGGCTCGGAGGTGGAGGGGATCATCAGCAGAACCTGCTCGCCATTGTAGCCCGCGGCGCGCAGGTCGGCGCGCGCCTTGGCGTAGTCGCGCGGGCCGGTCAGCGGCGCCAGTCCGGCGTCGGAGGCCATCGGCGTGCCCGGCCCGAAGAAGCCGAGCGGCGTGTGGTAGAGGCTGGTCTCCGCCGGCCCGACCAGCGCCTGCATGCAGGAGACCTGGTCGATCGCGCTCCACAGCGCGCGGCGGATCGCCGGATTGTTGAAGGGCGGCTGGATGTGGTTCACGCGCACCATGCCGACGAAGCCCGACTTGTCGAGCACGCGCACCTGCACGTTGCGGTTCCGCCGCATGAGCGGAATCAGGTTGTGATAGGCGTATTCCTGCCAGTCCGCCTCGCCCGCCATCAGCGCGTTGGTGGCCGTCGCGCTGTCCGGCATGACCGTCCATTCGACGCGGTCGAAATGCACGACCTTGGGGCCCGCCGTCCATTCGCGCGGGCCGTCCTTGCGCGGCACATAGCCCTCGAACTTCGTGTAGACGAGGCGCGAGCCCGGCACGCGCTCATCCGCCTTGAAGCGGAACGGCCCGCTGCCGATCATCTCCGGGACCTGGCGAAAGGGGTCAGTGTTGGCCAGCCGCTCGGGCATCATGGCGCAGACCGGCACGGAGGCCTTGCCCAGCGCGATCGGCAGCTGCGGGAAGGGGCGCTTCAGCCGGAAGCGGATGGTGCGGTCGTCAGGCGCGGAGAGCTCGTCCGTCGTCGCCATCAGCGTCTCGCCGAAGGGGTCGCGCCTGGCCCAGCGCCTGATGCTCGCCACGCAGTCGCGCGCCGTCACCTTCTCGCCGTCGTGCCACATCAGCCCGTCGCGCAGCGTGAGGTTCCACAGCTTGCCGTCATTCTCGACGGTGTGGCCGTCCACCATCTGCGGCACGGCCTGGTAGTTGCCGTCCATGCCGTAGAGCGTGTCGAAGACCATGTAGCCGTGGTTGCGGCTGATATAGGCCGTGGTCGTGACCGGATCGAGCGTGATCAGGTCCTGCTGCGGCGTGAACTTCAGCGTGGTGGCCGATTGCGCGCGGACGGCGGAGGGGGCGCCGAGGGGGGACGCGATGGCGGCGCCGGTGGCCGCAAGCAGGCTGCGTCGTTGCATGGGGGGATACTCCTCGTCCGGATCTTAATGCGGGCGGGAGGATGCGCCGATCCTCCCCCCATGCAACCCGATCGAGGCCGGCTTGGGATGCCCGGAACAGGCATTTGCTCAATTGGCCGGCCGGTTGAGCATCTCCTGGGCAGCCTTCGGAGCCGTGAATCACCCTCTCAGCGATGGGTCAGCCCTGCCAGGCCTTCTCCAGCGCGGCGATGTCGAGCTTCACCATGCCCATGAGGGACTGCATGACGCGTGCGCCCTTCACCGGATCGGCCATCCAGCGCCCGATCGCGCTCGGCACGACCTGCCAGGACACGCCGTAGCGGTCCTTCAGCCAGCCGCATTGCTCGGTCTTGCCCCCGCCGGCGAGCAGCCCGTCCCAGACGCGATCGAGCTCGGCCTGGTCGGCCACGTCCACGGCGAGCGAGATGGCAGGGGTGTATTCCATCTTCATCCCGCCGTTCAGCGCGAGGAAGCGCTGGCCGGCCAGCCTGAACTCCACGATCAGCACGCTGCCGGCCGGGCCGGAGGGGCCGTCCGAGGCGTTCTTCTGCACATGGGTGATCGAGGAATCCGGGATCACCGAGACGTAGAAATTCGCGGCCTCCTCGGCGGCGCTCTCGAACCAGAGGCAGGGGGCGATCTTGCTCAAGCCGCATTCTCCTGGCCCGCGCAGACCTGCTGGAAGGCGGCCATGTCCATCCACATGATCTCCCAGATATGACCGTCCGGGTCCTCGTAGCTGCGGCCGTACATGATGCCGTGATCCTGCTTCGGGCAGGGATCGGCCTTGCCGCCGCCGGCGACGGCGTTCGTCACCGCCTGGTCCACCGCGTCGCGACTCTCGGCCGAGATGCAGAGCAGGACCTCGCTCACCGTCTTCGCATCCGCGACCGCCTTCGGCGTGAACTGGCGGAATTTTTCGTGCGTCAGCAGCATGACGTGGATGGCCTCGGACAGGACCATGCAATTGGCGGTCGTGTCGTCGCAGAACATCGGATTCTTGGTGAAGCCGGCGGCCTCGTAGAAGGCGGTGGCGCGCGCCAGGTCGGCGACGGGCAGGTTGACGAAGATCATCTGGGCCATGGTTGGTTCCTCTCGGTGGGACTGCTCCGAGGAACGAAGCGACCCGGCGAGATCCTACAACGGCCCTGAAAAAATTCGACCGGAACAACCATGCCGTTCGGGTCGCGATTCCAATGGCGCCAGATCATCGGGAAGCGCGGCGCGGGGCCTCGTCCGGCACGCAAACCCGAATCGCCCGACATTTTTCAAAGTGTGTAACCGACAGAAAGTAATGGGAATTACCGGATCGGCTTACAGACCGTTACACATTGCCCCAGGAAAGTGGCAGCTCCGCCGCCACCCTGCCCCATTGAAACAGTTGAAGCGGCATATGGAAGTCCTGAAGGAGGAAACCATGCGTCGCCTTCTCATCGCAGCCGCACTCGGGATCGGGGTTCTCTCGGCGGGCGCAGCGAGCCAACAGGCCGCCGCCGCGCCGTTCCATCCCGGTCAGGCGGAGTGGGGCGTCGGCGTGACGCCCGTCCAATACTACCGCCACGGCTACGCCCGGCCGTATTACGGCCCGCGGCACTATTACGGGTATGGGCCGCCGCGCCGCTACGGCTACTACGCGCCGCCGCCGCCGCCGCGCTACTACCGGCCCTACCACTCCCCCTATTACGGCTGGCGGTAACCGCCGATCAGGCGATCGCCGGCTCGATGGTCTCGACCATCCACCGCGCGATCGCCGTCATACGCACGCCCATCGCGGCGGCCGATCTGGCGCCCGCCTCGCGCAGCACCCAGACGGCCGCGTTGTCACGCTTCGGGAAGTTGCCCTGATAGGCGATGCAGCCCATCTGCGTCGGCTTGGTCGTGAGCAGGTCCTTGATGCCGATGGGCGTGCCGTCGATCGGCGAGAGCGGCTTTCCCGATTTCCAACACGCCGTGCTGGCATCCGCGCCCTCGCGCGCGCCCGTCTCGTTCACCACCACCCAGGCCCGCACGACCGGCTCCCGCGCGGCGATGGTCTCGAGGCAGCGCTCCAGATAGGCACGCGGCGAATCCCCGCCCGTGGCGAAGGTGGGCGTGGCATGCGGGGGCGCCCTCCACCGGCATCATGATAAGGAGGCGATTGTCCCGGCGCGGCCTCTTGCGTGCCTTGCCCTGGAGGCGGAGCATCCGCGCGGAACGTCGAATGGGGAAGCGACCTTGACGGAGAATCTCGACGCGGAGCTGGACGAGCTCGCCGCGGCGGCGAAGCGGCATCTCACCCGTCACGAGCCGATCACCGACCCGAAATGGCCTGATGGCGCGCGCATCGCGGTGAACCTCACCGCTGACTTCGACGCCATGCTGCTGCGCCGCCTGATGAACGAGCCGCCCATGCAACTCGCCAAGGGCGAATTCGGCGGGCGCGTCGGCATCTGGCGGATGATCGAGCTCTTCGACAGCCACGGCATCAAGGGCACGATCTTCACGCCCGGCCGCATCTGCGAGCTCTATCCGCAGGCCTTGGTCGCCGCGGCGAAAAGCGGCCACGAGATCACCGACCACATGTGGGAGCACCGCGTCCCCAAGGAGCCGGAGCTGGAGCGCGATCACCTCACGCGCTCCACCGAGGCGCTGGAGACGCTGACGGGCCAGCGCGGCGTCGGCACCCGCAGCGGCCACAGCCACGGCCTGCTCCGCGAGCTCGGCTACATCTACCGTTCCAACGGCTCGGCGAGCCACATGCCGCACTACCTGCGCGATCCGGACGGCTCGAACGTGCTGATCAACCTGCCGTTCCACTACGCCATTGACGACGCGATGTTCTACTCCTTCGCCTGGATGGGCACGCCCAATGCCGCCCAGCGCATCAGCGATCCCGAGCGCGTGATGGACCTGTGGTGGGAGGCCTTCCTGCAGCAGCACGCGACGGGCGGCGGCTATCTCAACATCTGCATGCACCCCTTCGTCTCCGGCCGCGCGCTGCGGATGCTGATGATGGACAAGCTCATCACGCGGATGAAGGAGAAGGGCGGCGTGTGGTTCGACACCTGCGCGGCCACGGCGCGGCATTGCATCGCGGTGCAGCCCCCCAGCGGCGGCTGGAACTGAGGAGAGCGCCATGCCCTGGAAAGACAACTACACGATCTCCAACGAGCGCAGCCTCACCGATGCCGAGCTGCGCTGGCCCGATGGCAAGACCTGCTGCGTGAGCATCACGGTGGACCTCAGCCTCGCCGCCGAGGGCGACGGGCTGAAGGCGGTGGAGCTCTCCACGCCGGTCGCGCGCTTCGCCATGACCGAGGGCCTCGACAACCTTCTCGCGCTGCTGAAACGGCACAAGCTGCGCGCCACCTTCGCCACGCCGGCGGCGATGGTAAAGATCCTCGCGCCGCGGCTGCAGGAGATCCTCGCCGAGGGCCATGAGATCGCCGCCGAGGCGATGCTGCACGAGGACGTCTCCGGCCTGCCGCGCGAGATCGAGAAGGCGCGGCTGGAGCGCACCACGGCGATCCTCGGCGAGGCCATCGGCAAGGCGCCCGCGGGCTGGTTCATGCTCTCGCGCCAGGCCGATCCCTTCGCGGGCGGCACGATCAGCCCGAACACGATCGACCTGCTGATCGAGGCCGGTTACCGCTACTACGGCAACGGCCTTGCCGACGACGCGCCGCATTGGTGGGTGGCGGATG
>JAQGHZ010000253.1 GCA_028291485.1 Rubritepida sp.
GGGTCGCTGAGGAAGATGGTGCGCAGCATCTCCACGCGGCCGGTCGCGAAGTCGGGGCGAAGGCGGTGGAACATCAGCATGGCGTCGGGGCTGTTGGCGCGGGCGCCGAAGCCGTTGTCGGTCAGCACCCAGTAGCTGCCGTCGCCGATGGGCTTGATGCCGGAGAAACCCTGCACGGGCTGGCCCTGGAAAGGCAGGGCGATGCCGGTGTCGCGGCTGCCATAGGCGGCGCCGGTATTGCCCATCAGGCTGCCGGGCTGCTGCAGGCGCTGGCCGTCGGGGCTGGTGAAGCGACCGGAGATGGAGAAGCCCGGCGGCGCGCCTTCGGGCGGGGCCACGAAGGTGGCGGCGGGCAGGATGGCCTGGCCGGCGAGACGCGCCTCGAAGCGCTGCTCGGCGGCGGCCGGGAGCGCGAGGCTCACGGCGGCCCTAAGGGCAAGGGTGGCAAGCAGGACGCGGCGCATGGGCAAACCCCTCTTATTGGAGGGGGCGGCCTATCAGCGCCGTGTGACGGTTGGCTGACGGTCGGATGTCAGTCCCGTCAAACCAGTTCGAGCAACAGGGACTTGGCCAGCAGGGCGGCCAGCACGCCCGTGCCTATCGCGGCGCCGATCGGCATCCATCGGTAGGACAAGGCAAAGGCGCCGCCGCCGATGATGAAGGCCCAGGCGAACAGGTCGCCATATTCGATGTAGCTCACGGCAAACCTCCCCAAAGCGTCATCTTTTGGAAACCATAATACTGGACGTTAAATGACTCCAGATTAATCTTTCCGGCGCAACGAGGATTTCGGGCGGCCCTGCGGGTCCCAGTTGGAATCGTCCAGCCAGGCCTCGATGGCGTCGCGCCGGGCGGGCCATTCCTCCTCCAGGATCGAGAACCAGGCGGTGTCGCGGCGGCGGCCCTTCACGGTGAGCACGGCGCGCAGCGTGCCCTCATAGGTGAAGCCGAGCCGGGCGGCGGCCCTGCGGGAGGGCGCATTCAGCGCGTTGCACTTCCAGGTGAGGCGCCGGTAACCCAGGTCGTCCATGGCGTGGCGCATCAGAAGGTACATGGCCTCGGTGGCCGCGCGGGTGCGCTGCATCCGGGGGCTGAACCAGATATTGCCGATCTCGATATGCGCGTGGGCGGGGAAGATCTCCATCAGCGAGAGCCAGCCGTCGACCGTTCCCGTCCGGTGCGGCCGGACGGCCCAGGCCAGGGGGTCGTGCGCGGTGGCGAAGTTGCCCACGAAGCGGCGCATGGCCGCCTCGTCCGCGAAGGGGCCGTAGCCCATATAGGCCCAGCTTTCCGGGGCATTGTCGGCCTGGGCAGCCGCCCAGAGGTCCGGCGCGTGGCGGACATGCAGCGGCTCCAGATCGACGCTGCGGCCCTTGTGGGGGATGCGCGCGGGGAGCGGCCGGGGCGTGGGATCGACCCGGAGGCCGACGGGCGGCTTGGTCGCGGGGTCATGCAGTGGCTGAAAATCTCTCATGTGCTCACCTTCTTCTTCTTGCACTGCAGCGTCACCCACCCCAAAACCCCTGGATGGACATCGACGTCGAACCCATCATCAGCGCCCCTCCGGGGTTTTTCGCCGAGGAAGTCACCTGGGTCCACCATTGGACCGGAAGCCTCTTCAGCTTCAAATGCAGCCGCGACCCGGCCCTGCGCTTCACCTCCGGCCAGTTCGCCATGATCGGCCTGCGGGTCGGCGGCAAGCCGCTGGTCCGCGCCTATTCCATGGTGAGCCCCGCCTGGGAGGACCATCTGGAGTTCCTCTCCATCAAGGTGCAGGACGGGCCGCTGACCTCGCGCCTCCAGCACATCCAGGTCGGCGACCGCGTGCTGATCGGCCGCAAGCCCGTCGGCACCCTCATCACCGACAACATCCTGCCTGGCCGCAACCTGTGGATGCTGGCCACCGGCACCGGCCTCGCCCCCTTCATGTCGCTGATCCGCGACCCCGAGGTCTATGACCGCTACGACCGCGTCATCGTCGCGCACACGGTGCGCGAGGTGAAGGAGCTCGCCTATCGCGACTACATCACGGGCGAGCTGCGCGACCACGAGCTGCTCGGCGAGATGGTGCGCGAGAAGCTGGTCTACCTCCCCGCCGTCACGCGCGAACCCTTTCCCGTCCAGGGCCGCATCACCACGCGCCTCGAATCCGGCGAGGCCGAGCGCCAGGCCGGCGTCGAGCGGCTCGACGCCGCCTTCGACCGCGTGATGATCTGCGGCAGCGAGGCCATGAACGCCGACATGAAGAGGCTGCTGGAAGCCCGCGGCTTCGTCGAGGGCACCAACCACGCCCCCGGCAGCTACGCGCTGGAAAAGGCCTTCGTCACGAAGTAGCCAATTCGCCGAGAGGCGATTCACGGCTTTCGGCGAAGTCGCCTCAGCCGATCGCATTTTTATTCCCGGGAATTCATTCTCCCGCGGAGCAACCCAGGGCTTCCCTCAATGGTTAGGGTGGGGCCATGGAAATCCCGGTGAATACCCCGCGCGCCCTGCCAAGCCCGCGGGAGGTCCTGGCGCGCGGTGCCCTGCTCCTCGATGTCGACGGGACGCTGATCAACCTCGCGCCGCGGCCGGACGAGGTGGTGGTTCCCGGCTCCCTCCGTATCGACCTCGAAGCGCTGCTCACCGCGATGAACGGCGCCCTGGCCCTGGTCACCGGCCGCGCGCTCACCGATGTCGAGGATCTCTTCGCCCCGCTCCGCCTGCCCGTCGTCGCCGAGCATGGCGCCGTGATGCGCGCCGTACCGGGCGGCGACGCCCGCCGCGCCGTGCTGCCCTCCGCACCCGAAGCCTGGCGCCAGCAGGCGCTGGCCTTCGCCACGCAGCATGACGGCATCATCTTCGAGGAGAAGCCCGCCGGCTTCGTCCTGCACTATCGCCTCGCGCCCGACCTGGGCGATCCGGCCCTCGACCTCCTCGCCTCGCTGGTCAACACCACGCCCGATTTCGAGATCCTCCAGGCCTCCATGGCCTGGGAGGTAAGGCCGCGCGGCATCCACAAGGGCGTGGCCGTGCACCAGATCATGCGCGAGCCGAGCTTCGCCGGCCGCCTGCCCATCTTCATCGGGGACGACGTGACCGACGAGGACGGCATCGCCGCTGCCGAGGCGCTGGGCGGCATGGGCTATCGGGTCCCCGACGACTTCCCCGAACCCGAGGCGGTCCGCGCCTGGCTCACATCCCTACTGGCCGATGCGCATGGCCCAACC
>JAQGHZ010000255.1 GCA_028291485.1 Rubritepida sp.
TGTCACGTCTCCGATCAGGGTCGCGAGGGCATCGCGCAGCGCCCGCTGCTCATCGCCGGACAGCTCGTACATCTCGAAGACGCGCGACATGAAGAGGCCGTCGCAGGCCGCCATCACCGCCATGGCATGGCCCG
The DNA here is from genome assembly GCA_028291485.1 of Rubritepida sp. GTDB lineage: Bacteria > Pseudomonadota > Alphaproteobacteria > Acetobacterales > Acetobacteraceae > Roseococcus. Next base: position 135 of record JAQGHZ010000255.1, read on the forward strand.
GCGGCAACCCGTCCTCGCTCAGCTTCGCGCGAATGCGGGTGAAGACCTCACGGATCGGCTCGAGCAGCGCGCGGTCCTGGTGGAAGGCGGCGAGGAAGACCCCGGCGGCACGCTCGTGCTGCTCGCAGACCGAATCCGGATGGTCGAAGGTCCAGGCCAGCATGGCGCGGGCGGTGCGGCCCTTCCCCGGCGGCTGCAGCGCCAGGACGCCTTCGAAATCCGCCTCGATATAGGTGGCCAGCCGCGTCAGCAGCCCGATCAGCAGCGCCTCCTTGGACGCGAAGTGGTAAAGTAGCCCGCCCTTCGAGACCCCGGCCTCCCGGGCGGCTGCGTCCAGCGTCAGCCCCGTCACGCCCTTGGCCTGCACGATGCGCTCGGCGGCGTCGAGGATGCGGGTCCGGGCGTCGGCGACAGGGGGCGGCGTGTCGGTCATGACGGGCTGACTATACCGTCTGGACGGTTTGTCAATGCAAACTGTACCGGCCAGACGGTTCAGAACCTTTGCAACCTTATCATAGGAGCGTGACACCCGCCGGCCCGGGTCCTAATCCTCGACGCATGGCGCATGAATTCCAGCCGGACATCGAAGCCGTGGAGGCGATCCCGGCAGTCCCCACCATCCTCGAGGTGATCTGCCGCACCACGGGCATGGGCTTCGCAGCCATCGCCCGCGTGACCGAGAACCGCTGGGTCGCCTGCGCGGTCCGCGACGAGATCGCCTTCGGCCTGCAACCCGGCGGCGAACTGGTGGTCGAGACCACGATCTGCCACGAGATCCGCGCCGTGCCGGAAGCCGTCATCATCGACAACGTCGCCGAGGACCCGCGCTACCGCGATCACCACACGCCGCGGCAGTACGGCTTCCAGAGCTACATCTCGATGCCGATCATCCTGCCCGGCGGCCAATTCTTCGGCACGCTCTGCGCGATCGACCCGCGCCCCGCCCGTCTCCGGGCGCCGGAGATGATCGGCATGTTCAAGCTTTTCGCCGAGCTCATCGCCTTCCATCTCGACGCGCATCGCCGCATGGCCGAGAACGAGGCCGCCCTGGCAGGCGAGCGCGAGACGGCCGAGTTGCGCGACCAATTCATCGCCGTGCTCGGGCACGACCTGCGCAACCCGCTGGCCGCCGTCTCCTCCGGCACGCGGCTGCTGCTGAGCCGCGAGCCCGATGAGTTCTCGGTCCAGATCATCGGCATGATGCAGGCCAGCGTCAGGCGGATGAACGGGCTGATCGAGAACGTGCTGGACTTCGCCCGCGGCCGGCTCGGCGGCGGCATCGCGCTGGTGCGGCGGACGGACGAGCCGCTGGCCCCGCTGCTGGAGCAGGTGGTCGCTGAGATGCGCGCAGCCCACCCCGACCGCGCCATCGAGACCGGGATCGACCTGCCCGACCGGCTGCACTGCGACGCGCAGCGCATCGCGCAGCTCTTCTCCAACCTGCTCGGCAATGCCCTGACCCATGGCGCGGAGGATGCGCCGGTCCGCGCCGGGGCGTGCGTCGGCGACGGCATGCTGCAGCTCTCCGTGACCAATGCCGCCACGCCCATTCCGGCGGAGAAGCAGGCCCGGCTGTTCCAGCCCTTCTTTCGCGGCGGCACGACCGAGGGTGGGCTGGGCCTCGGCCTCTACATCGCCGCCGAGATCGCCCGGGCGCATGACGGTTCGATCGATGTCCGTTCGACCCCGGAGGAGACCGTTTTCACCTTCCGCATGCCGGCCTGATTCACGGCATCGCAACTTCCCGCGAAAGTCGGGCTTCTGTATGCTCCAGCAGATATATCGTAGGGAGATCGAAATGTTCCGCCGCACGACGCTTGCCGTTTGCCTTGCCCTGGCCGCCACAGCGCCGGCCTTCGCGCAGAAGAGCGCGCCCGGTGGGGCCGCCCCGGCGCCCGGCGGAACCCCGGTCATCCGGCTGGAGAACAGCACCTCCAACATCGTGAACAACGTCTTTGCCTCGCTGACCTCCCAGAACAACTGGGGCAACGACCGGCTGGGCGCGAACGAGGTGATCCAGGCCGGCGCCAACCGCGAGTTCCAGCTCCCGCAGGGCGAGTGCATGTACGACGTCCGCGTGGTGTATCAGGGCGGCGTGGCCGAGGAGCGGCGGCGGATCAACGCCTGCACGGAGGGCAACCTGGTGCTGCCGATGGCGGCGCAGCGGCTGTCGCGTTAGGCATCCCGAAGGGGGCACGAGCCCACTTCGACCCCACCTGGCGCAAGGGCTGAGGTCGGCAACGATGCGCCCAGCGAAGGAAGGCGTCCAGCGGGACATCGACGTCATCTTCGATTGCGACGGCGCGCTGGTCGACAGCGAGCGTATCGCAAACGAAGTCCTGGCCGAGGTCAACCTCGATCGGTGATCACTTCCGCAGCCACCGCCCGTCGATCAGCGCGAGGCCCATCGCGATCATCGCCATGCCGACCAGATGCTGCATCCCCAGCCGCTCGCCCAGCACCGCGGCACCGAGCAGGATCGCGAAGACCGGGATGACCAGCGTCACCAGCAGCAGGTTCACCGGCCCGGCCAGCGCCAGGAGCCGGAAATAGAGGATATAGGCCAGCGCCGTGGACAGCAGCGCCAGCCCCACCAGCGCCGCGACCGTGGCGGTTCCCGGCATCGGCGCCGACACCCAGAGCAGCGTCGGCAGCAGCAGGAGTGTGGACACCGTCGTCTGCCCCGCCGAGGCTACCAGCGGCGGGATCTCCAGCGCGCGGAACCGCCGCCCCCAGAGCCCGGCCAGCGCGTAGCTGAAGGTCGCCGCGAGCATCGCCAGGACGGCCGGCAACGGCGAGGCCAGCAGGTCCGCCCCCACCATCCAGGCGACGCCGCAGAACCCCACCGCCACACCGGCCGCGCGGTTCCAGCTCGCGCGCTCGACCCCCGCGACATGCGCGACGGCGACGCCCCAGAGCGGCGTGGTCGCGTTGAGGATCGAGGCCGCGCCCGAAGGCAACACGCCTTGCGCCCAGACGATCAGCAGGAAAGGCACGGCGTTGTTCAGCACGCCCATGCCGAGATGCGCCCGCAGCGCCGTTCCGTCGCGCCGCACCGGCAGGCGCATCACCAGGACGACGGCCCAGAGCGCCGCCGCTGCCAGCCCCACCCGCGCCAGCACGATCGCGACCGGCGGCCATTCGCGCACCGCCACGCCCACGAAAAAGAAGGAGCCGCCCCAGAGCAGGGCGAGCGCGAGCAGCATCGCCCAGGCGCGGGAATTCATCACGGTCATGCGCCGTGGTCGCAGGACATCACGCGGGGGGCGATCCGGAACTTGCTCGGCAATCCGCGATCAGGCGTCCACGGCCTCGGCGGCCAGCGCGCGGTCCAGCAGCGCGTCGATCTGCGCCGGGTCCTCCCATTGCAGCGTCACGCTCACCACCCGGACCTTCGTCTGGAACTCGGGCGGAATGCGCACCCAGTCCTTGCGAGTCGTAACCGGGATGGCGCCCAGCCGCTCGGCCTGGGCCAGCAGCGCGCGCATGTCGCCGGCGTCGAAGGGGTAGTGGTCGGCGAAGGCCTCGCTGCCCGCCACCACCGCGCCGCCGAGACGGAGCGTGGTGAAGAATTTCCGGGGATTGGCGATGCCGCAGAAGGCGAAGACGTTCTGGCCGGAGAGCTCCGCCATCTCGGGGCCGGAGACCAGCTCGGCGCGCAGCACCGGCAACTCCGGCGGCAGCAGGGAGAGGGCGTTGGTGTCGTCCTGGCCGATGAGGATGGCAGCGCCGCAGCGCGCGGCGGCCGCGGCGACGCTCTCGCGCAACGGGCCGGCCGGGATGACGCGGCCGTTGCCGAAGCCGGCCCCGCCGTCGAGTGTCAGCAGGGACAGCGTCTTCTCGAGCGTCGGGTTCTGCAGCCCGTCATCCATCACGATGGCGCCGGCGCCGGCTTCCACGGCGCATTTCGCGCCCTCGGCGCGATCGGCGCTCACCCAGGTCGGCGCCAGGGCGGCGAGGAGCAGCGCCTCGTCGCCCACCGCCTCGCTGCCATGCTTCGCGGGCTCGACGCGGACGGGGCCCTTCACGCTGCCGCCATAGCCCCGGAGCAGGAAGTGGCTCGACACGCCGCGCGCGGCGAGACGCCGGCCGAGGTCGATGGTCAGCGTCGTCTTGCCCGCGCCGCCCGCGGTCACCGCGCCGCAGCAGATCACGGGGATCGGGGCGTGCCAGCCGGGGCGCGCCATGCGCCGCGCGGTCGCGCCCTCATAGATCGCGGCCAGGGGCGAGAGCAGCAGGGGCATGATTCCCCCCCGGCGTCCCCAGAAATCGGGCGCTTTGATGCTGATGCTGACGTCCTCTTCTCTAAGCTTTCCCCGCCGCCTTCCCCGGCAGCAGGTCCAGGAGCGCCCCCGCCATCCGCCCCGGCAGGTCGGAGGCGGCGGAAACAACGCGGGTCGCGGCGGCCACGAGGCCGGCAGCCCTCTCAGGGTCGGATAGCATATCCACGACGGCCCCCGCCAGCGCGGCCGCATCGGGGATCTGGCGGGCGCCGCCCTCGGCGAGGAGCGCGGCCGTCGCGTCCGAAAAATTCTCCATGTGCGGGCCGAGGATCACGGGACAGCCGAGGCGCGCGGCTTCCAGCGGATTTTGGCCGCCATGCGGCACGAGGCTGCCGCCGATGAGGGCCATCGAGGCGACACGGTAAAAGAGCCCGAGCTCGCCGATGGTGTCGGCGATGTAAGCCGGCCCCAGCCCGGGCAGCGCGCCCTCGCTGCGCCGGGGGGCATCGGCCATCGCCGCGATCTCCGGGCCGCGCTCGGGGTGACGCGGGGCGATGACGGTCAGCAGGCCCGGGACGCGGGGCGCCAGCTCGCGCCCGGCGGCGAGGATCAGCTTGTCCTCGCCAGGATGGGTGCTGGCGGCAAGCAGGACCGGGCGCGGGCCGATGGCAGCGCGCAGCTCGGCCAGCTTTGCGGGATCGGCCGGCAGGGGATCGGCGGCGAGCTTGAGGTCGCCCACGGGCGCGAGACGCGGGGCGCCGAGGGCGGTCAGCCGCGCCGCATCCTCGGCCGAGCGGGGCACGATCAGCGCGAAGCGGCCCAGCAGCCGCTGGATCAGGCCCCGGCCGAAATTACGCCAGCGCCGGAAGGAGCGTGCCGAGATACGGGCATTGAGCAGCGCCGTGGGAATGCCCCGCGCCGCGCAGGCGCCGAGCAGGTTGGGCCAGAGCTCGCTCTCCACCAGACAGACCGCGTCGGGGCGCCAGCCGTCGAGGAAGCGAGCGATCCAGGCGGGCACGTCGAGCGGGACGTAGCGGTGGATCACGCGGGCGCGGAGCTCCGCCGGGAGGCGTTCCGGCAGCAGCTTCGCCGAGGTCAGCGTGCCGGTGGTGACGAGGAGGTGCAGCGCCGGGTCACGGGCGGCGAGCGCGTCGAGGAGCGGCAGGATCGCCAGGGTCTCGCCGACGCTGGCGGCGTGCAGCCAGAGGAGCCGGCCTTCCGGCCGGGCGGCGCCGTGGCCCTCGCGCTCGGGAAGGCGGCCCGCCTCCTCCTTGCCTTGGCGCAGGCGCCGGCGGAGGTTCCAGCGCAGCACCGGGACGGCGAGGGTCGCGGCGAGGTTCCAGATCCGGCTCATGCCCCTCCCCTCATGGGCGCGGCAGCCCGACGGCGGCGTCGGCCGCGTCGCAGGCCGCGTCGAGGCTGGCGGCGATGGCCGGGAGCGTGGCTTCGGCGCCGTCGCGCGGGACCAGGATGGGTGCGCCCACCACGAGCACGCCGCGCGCGAAGGGCAGCGGGATCACCATGCGGTCCCAGCTGCGCAGCGCGATGCCGCGCGAGGTGCGGCCGGCGACGGGCAGGACCGGCTTGCCGCTCATCGCCGCGAGCTGGGCCACGCCGGGGGCCGCCTGCCGGCGCGGGCCCCGGGGGCCGTCGGGTGTGATGCCGACGAAGGCGCCCCCGCGCAGCAGGCGCATCAGCGCGAGCAGGCCGGTCGCGCCACCCTTGGAGGTGGAGGCGTGGACCATGATGAGGTCGAAGCGGTTCACCACGGCGCCGATGAAACGGCCGTCGCGGTGGCGGGAGACCAGGACATGGCCGGTGCCCAGGCCCGCGCGCGCCTGGCCGAGCTTCCAGAGCTTCGGCATGACGGGAAGGTTCTCGTGCCAGAAGGCGGCGATGACCGTGCCATGCGCGGCGAAGGCGGCATCGATGTGCTCGCCGCCGAGGAGGCTCCAGCGCGTCGTGCGATAGACCAGGGCCAGGTAGAGCCCCAGCAGATGCGCGGCGCAGGCCTGGAAGGTCGGATGGCGCGTCAGCCGGCGCAGCATGCGGAACGGTTAGACATTTTCGATCTGCGCCGTCGCACGGCGGGGCGCAGGATGCAAGTGCGGGACGTTGCGGAGGTGAATTGATCGCTCTTGCTGCCGGCATCCCTGCCTGCAAGGTTCGGGGGAATCCGGGGGAGGATTGCGGATGGTCGGGAAAGTGGCGGTCGTGACGGCCGGCGGCAGCGGAATGGGCGCAGCCGCGGCCAGGCGGCTGGCGGCCGACGGGTATCGCGTGGCGATCCTCTCGTCCTCGGGCAAGGGCGAGACGCTCGCGGCCGAGCTGGGGCATCGGGGTCACCGGCTCGAACCAGTCCAGCGACGACCTGAAGCGGCTGGTGGAGCTGACCATGGCGCGCTGGGGCCGGATCGACGCGCTGGTCAACAGCGCGGGCCATGGGCCGCGAGCGCCCGTGCTCGACCTCACGGACGAGGACTGGCACCGCGGCATGGACGTGTACTTTCTCAGCGCCGTACGGCCGGCACGGCTCGTCACGCCGATCATGCAGGCGCAGAAGGCCGGAGCGATCGTGAACATCTCAACCTTCGCGGCCTTCGAGCCCGATCCGGTCTTCCCGACCTCCGGCGTCTTCCGTGCCGGGCTCGCGGCCTACACGAAACTGTTCGCGGATCGTTACGCGGCGGAGAACATCCGCATGAACAACGTGCTGCCGGGCTTCATCGACAGCCTGCCGGAGAAGGCGGAGTTCCGCGGCCGCATTCCCATGGGGCGCTATGGCCACAGCGAGGAGGTGGCCGCGACGATCGCCTTCCTGCTCTCGGAAGGCGGCGGCTACATCACCGGGCAGAATCTCCGCGTCGACGGCGGCATTACGCGATCCGTCTGAGGGGCGTGCCCCTCAGATCCGCGTCCCGCCCACCGTCAGCCCCGTCATCTTCAGCGTCGGCTGCCCCACGCCCACCGGCACGCCCTGCCCGTTCTTCCCGCAGGTGCCGATGCCCGGATCCATCGCGCTGTCGTTACCGATCATCGAGACCTTCGTCATCGCGTCCGGCCCATTGCCGATCAGCGTCGCGCCCTTCACCGGCGCGCCGATCTTCCCGTCCTCGATGATGTAGGCCTCGCTCATCGAGAACACGAACTTCCCGCTCGTGATATCCACCTGCCCGCCGCCGAAGTTCACCGCGTAGATGCCCTTCTTCACGCTGCCGATGATCTCCTCCGGCGAGGCGTCGCCGCCCAGCATGATCGTGTTCGTCATCCGCGGCATCGGGCTGTGCGCGTAGCTCTGCCGCCGCCCGTTGCCCGTCGGCATCACGCCCATCAGCCGCGCATTCTGCCGGTCCTGGATGAAGCCGCGCAGGATGCCGTCCTCGATCATCACGGTGCGCCCGGAGGGCGTGCCCTCGTCGTCCACGGTGAGGCTGCCGCGGCGGTCGGCGATGGTGCCGTCATCCACCACGGTCACGCCCGGCGCGGCGATCCGCCGGCCCAGCAGCCCCGCGAAGGCCGAGGTCTTCTTGCGGTTGAAGTCGCCCTCCAGCCCATGCCCGATCGCCTCGTGCAGCAGGATGCCGGGCCAGCCCGGGCCGAGCACCACCTCGGTCTCGCCGGCCGGTGCGGGAACGGCGTCGAGGTTCACCTGCGCCTGGCGCAGCGCCTCCTGCACGCCGCGCTGCCAGCCGCCGTCGTCCAGCACGCGCGAGTACGCAAAACGGCCGCCCGTGCCGTGGCTGCCGGTCTCGCGCCGCCCGTCCTGCTCGACCACGACGCTCACGTTGAAGCGGATCAGCGGCCGCAGGTCGGCCACGCGCAGCCCGTCCGGGCGGACGATCTGCACCGCCTGCCACTCGCCCGTCAGCGAGGCCATCACCTGCGTCACGCGCGGATCCAGCGCGCGGGCATAGGCGTCGAGCTCCAGCAGCAACGCGGTCTTCTCGGCGAAACCCATGGCGTTCAGCGGGTTCGCCGCCTCGTAGAGCTGGGTGTTCGTCGCCCGCGGCCCGACGTCGAGCGTGCCGCTGCGCCCCTGCCGCACGGCGCCGACCGTGGACGCGGCCCGCGCCAAAGCCGCGTCGCTGATCTCGCCCGAATGCGCGTAGCCCGCCGCCTCGCCCTGCACGGCGCGCAGGCCGAAGCCGCGCGCGGTGTCGTAGCTGGCCGAGCGGATGCGGCCATCCTCCAGGCTGATCGCCTCGCTCTCGCGATATTCGAAGAACAGCTCGCCATCCTCGGCGCCCTGGGTGGCGTCGCGCAGGCGGCGGCGGGCGGCCTCGGGGTCGAGCTCCGCGTAGAAGAGACGGTCGGTGACGGCGAGCGGGGTGTCGAGCGGCATGGAAGTTCCGATCAAGTGACGCGGGGGGAGCGCCTCAGCCAGGATAGGTGTTGAGCGCGGCCCCGTCACGCAAGAGGGTCACGCCAGCGGCTGTTCCAGCCGCTGGCGATCGGCCTCGACGATCCGGTCCGCCGCGAAGGCGATGCGCGCGGTGGTGCCGAGGCCCGGCTTGCTCTCCAGTTCCAGCGTGCCGCCCTGCGCCTCGGTCAGCGCGCGGCAGAGGTGCAGCCCGAGGCCGGAGCCGGGGAAGCGGCGCGCCAGCGCGCTGTCGATCTGCGTGAAGGGCTCGAAGACCCGTTCCAGGTCCTTGGCCTCGATGCCGATGCCGGTGTCGCGAACCTCGATGACGAGCCCGCCCGCATCGGCCCGCGCGCGCAGCGCGATCTCGCCCCCCGCAGGCGTGAACTTGGTCGCGTTGCTGAGGAGGTTCAGCAGCACCTGGCGTAGCCGCCGCTCATCGGCGCGAATCCGCGGCAGCGAGGCCGGCAGGTCGGTGGCCAGCAGCAGCTTGCCGCTCGCCGCCGCCGCGCCGATCATCTGCGCCGCGCCCTCCAGCAGCGGGATCAGCGAAACGGTCTCCAGCACCACCGGCAGGCTGCCGCCCTCGGCGCGGGTGATGTCCAGGATGTCGTCGATCAGCGAGAGCAGGTGCCGCCCGGCCTCCTGGATGGCGGCGGCGAACTCCTCCACCTGCTCGGGCGTGGTGCGGCCGTGCAGCACCTCCGAGAAGCCGATGACCGCGTTCAGCGGCGTGCGCAGCTCGTGGCTCATGGTGGCGAGGAAGCGCGACTTGGCGCGGTTCGCGGCCTCGGCCTGCACGCGCGACGCCTCCAGCTCCGTACGCACGCGCCGGTCCTCGGTGACGTCGGTGTAGGTAACGACCCAGCCGCCGTCCGGCGTGGGGTCGGAGACGACCTCCGTGACGGCGCCGTTCGGGCGCGTGCGGATCGACCGCACCGAGACGCTGCGGTCCTGCTTCTTGATCCGTTCGGCGCGCGCCAGCGCGCCCTCGTCCGTGCCGTACTCGCCGCGCTGGTAGAGCGTCTCGACCATCGCGTCGTGGCTCGTGCCGGGCATGAGCAGGCTTTCCGGCAGGTCCAGCATCTCGTGCAGCTTGGCGTTCGAGGCGACGGCATGGCCGGCGCTGTCGAAGAGCACGATGCCGTGGCGGATGTTGCCCAGCATGACGCCGAGGATCTCGGCGCGGCGCGCCGCCTCGGCCTCGGCGCGCATGACCGCCGTGACGTCGGTCAGCGAGATGACGAAGCCGCCGTCCGGCGTCGGGTCGGTGTTGACGATGAGGACGCGGCCGTCCTCCGCCACACGCTTATTGCGGTGCGAGAGCCGCCGGTCCAGTTCGGCCATGCGCCGCAGGTTGCGCCGCCCTTCCTCGCCGGCGCCGAAATTGCCGGTCCTCGCCTGGATGACGAGATTTTCCTCCAGCGTATGGCCGATGCAGGAGTCCAGGTCGTGGATCTGGGTCAGCTCGGCGGCCAGCGCATTGAAGGCCACCAGCCGCCGGTCCGCGTCGTAGAGCATGATGCCCGAGGTGTTGTTCTCGAGCATGGTCTTGAGCACGCCGGCGCGCTGCTCGGCCGCCTCCTCGGCGCGGACCAGCGGCGTGATGTCGGCGATGGCGACGACGTGGCCGCCGTCCGGGGTCGGATCGGAGGACATGTCGAAGCGGCGGCCGTCCGGCAGGCTGCGCTGCATCCGCTGCGGCACTCTGCGGTCCATCTCGATGAAGTACCGCTCCCAGACCTCGCCCTCCTCGCCCTTGGCGAACATGCCCCGGGCGCGCTGCGCGGCCAGGATCTCGCGCTGCGTCGTGCCGGGGACCAGGACCTCCGGCACGCCCATCAGTTCGCCGGCCAGCGCATTGGCGGCCACCAGCCGCTGCTCGCGGTCGTAGAGCGCGATGCCCTGCCGGCTGTTCTCCAGCATGACCTGCTGGATGCCCGCGCGCCGCTGCGCCTCCTCGCGTGCGTCCACCAGCTCCGTCACGTCGGAGATGGTGACGACGAAGCCGCCGTCGGGCATGGGATCGATCGCCACATCGAGCACACGGCCGTCGGTCCGCCGGCGCTGGAAGCGGCTTGGCTTGCTGCGATCGCGGGCGAGACCCCGCCGGACGTACTCCTCCTGCCATCGCGGATCGCCGGGCACCTCGATGACGGCGCGGCCGCGCAGCACCTCCTCGTAGTCCTTGCCGACCATCTCCTCCGCGGTGGCGAAGCCGCAGGCGGCGGCCGTGATGCGGTTGGCGGCGATGACCCGGTTGTCCGGCCCGTAGAGCGCGATCGCGTGGCGCGCGGCATTGAGCGTGGCGGCCAGGGCCACCGCCTGCGCCTGTGCCGCCTCCCGCGCATCGACCAGCTCCGTCACGTCCGAGACGGAAATGACGAAGCCGCCGTCGGGCGTCGGGTCGGAGGCGATGTCGCGCACGCGGCCGTCGCCGAGCCGGCGCTGGTAGCGGATAGGCCTGCTGCGGTCGACGGCCAGCATCTCGCGCACGAACCACTGGTAGTTGTCGCCGAAATCCTTGCGCGCCTGGCTGGTGATGACCTCCTCGTAGGTCCTGCCGACCATCTCCTCGACGGAGGCGAAGCCCGTGAGCTCCAGGTTGATGCGGTTGGTGGCGACGACCCGGTGGTCGGGGCCGTAGAGGATGATGGTGTGGCGCGAGGCGTCCAGCGTCGCGCTCAGCGCCGCCGCCTGGGCCTGCGCCTGCTCGCGGGCCAGCACCAGCTCCGTCACGTCGAAGGTGGAAACGACGTAGCCGCCGTCCGGGGTCGGGTCGGATATGACGTCCAGCACGGAGCCGTCCGCGCGGCGGCGCTGGTAGCGATGCCGCCGGCTGCGGTCCGTCGTGCGGAAGCGCTCGGAGCGCTCCGCATCCTGGTCCGCCGCGATGCCCTCGACCGCGCGCTGCCCGGCCACGACGTCGGCATGCCGCCGACCGACCATGGAAAGACCGTCCGCGAAGCCCGCCATCCGCGCCGCGATATCGTTGGCGGCGACGACGCGCGCCTCTGCATCGTAGAGCGTGATGCCCTGGTGCGCGGCGTCCAGCGTGGTGGCCAGCACCTCGGCGCGGCGCTCCACCTCGCGCTCGGCGACGACGCGGGCGGTGATGTCGGTCAGCGTGAGGACGAAGCCGCCTGAAGGCACCGGGTTCGTCACCACCTCCAGCTCGGTGCCGTCGGGGCGGCGGCGGCGCACATGCCGCATCTGCTCCCAGCCCGCGTTCACGAAATCGTGGATGTAGCGCGCCGCCTCCTCGGCCATGCCGAACTCGCCCATCGCGGCCTGCGTGTTCATGATGTCGACGTGCAACATGCCCGGCTGCAGCGCGGCGCCGATGCCCATCAGCTCGCCGCAGAGGGCATTGGCCGCCAGCAGGCGGCGCTCCGCGTCGAAGAGCGCGATGCCGTGGCGCATGTTGTCCAGCATCGCCTGCATCATGGCGGCGCGGGCGGCGGCCTCCTCCTGCGCCCGGGTGAGCGCGGTGATGTCGGTGAAGCTGCGGATCCAGGCGCCGCCCGGAACGGGGTCGGTCCGGACCTCCACGACGGTGCCGTCGGGCCGGCGCCGCGTGTAGTGGCCGGCGGTCCGCCAGGGATCCGGTCCCAGCTTCCGCCGGAAGGCCTCCGTCTCCTCCGCGGTGCCGAACTCGCCGCTCGCGGCCTGC
>JAQGHZ010000260.1 GCA_028291485.1 Rubritepida sp.
GCCTGAAGTACGAATGCGTCTACCTGCATGCTTTCGAGACGGGTTCGGAGCTGCAGGCCGGGCTCACAAAGTGGATCGGCTACTACAACGTCTTGTCACAACTCACATCTCGCTATGTTGTTGATTAGTAGGTTTTGTTGTGCCACCTCCGGTCCTGCGGGGTGTTTGCGGCCGCTCCTGGCGCGTTCGAGCAGATGGATCGCGGCGGAGCCAGCAAGATCGGCTCGGCGAAAGATCCATGGACCGTCAGCAAGAGGGTAGATCGCGGCGATCTCGCCCCGATCGGCCGCGAGACGCAAGGTTTTTGGCGCAATGCCGAGGACGGACGCCGCCTGGCTGAGGTTGAGCCACGGCGCCACGCTTCGGCCTGGCGATAGACCGGGATCTGGTGCTTGGTCCGCATGACGTCACCCGCTCGCGCATCCAGCGGTTGCCGTTGCCGGTCTTGAGGCCGTTGCGGTTGAGGATGCCCGCGATCACGTCGTCCTTGGCGATGAGCACCAGGGCACGCACGGCCTCGACGATGCCGCCGGGCGTACTGTTGCGCTGTCCGCCTCGGCGCCGTGGCAAGCGGTGCTCGGTATGGGCGCCGCCGACCCAGTGGGTGGTGAGCACGATCTCCGCCGTCGCGTCGTCGACATCGGCGATCGCCTCGTGGATCACGGTTCGCACGATCCGCTTCCTCAGTCGGGCGTCGGTCGTGGGGGCGGACCACACTGTCTGGAGATCTTGCGTTCGATCCCGCCGACGCGTTCGAGCGCCAGGTTCCACCGCGCTTCGAGTTCACCGGCTACCAGCCGGTTCTCTGGATCGGCGGCGTCATACTGACGGAACGCGCGGTCAGCCGCGTAGCGGGCAGCCTCGAGGTCGCGCAGAAGGGCCTCACCGGCATCGTCCCTGCGTGTCGCGGCCTGCGCCTCCGCCTCCCGGGCCGCCTGGATCGCCGCGGGCTGCACAACGGCGAGGAGTCCGCCTCAACGGCGTCGTCAACGCGCAGGCCGCCAAACGCGATGCAGGACGGCTCGCCATAGTCGAGACGTCCGCTGACGCAGGCGTAACGGGGGATCTGCCCCTTGGCGCCGGTGTACTGGATGGTGAGCTTTCGCCCACAGCGGTGGCAGCGCAGGATCCCCGCGAGCAGCGCGGACCCATGCTTGGGAGCGCCGCGGGTCCGGTGAGGGCCGCCTTCCTGTTTGAATGATGTCTGCTGATCTTACTGGCGCTTTAAGTGTGGCGTTACGGACGGGGTCGGTGGGTTGGAGATCATCACGGGTGTTGAGCGTCGTCGTCGCTGGCGTGACGAGGACAAGCTGCGGATTCTGGCTGCGATCGAGCAGCCGGGCGCGAACGTGTCGGAGGTGGCGCGGCGGCACGATGTGAGCCGGGGCCTGGTGTGGCAGTGGCGTCGGCAGCTGCGACAGCGGCGCCTTGTTCTGGGTGATGCAGCGGAGCCGAGGTTCATCCCGCTGCGGGTGAATGGGCCGCGGCCGGAGGAGCTGGCGGCGCCTGCCGCGAGCGGCAGCCGCATCGAGATCACCTTGCCGGACGGCACCTGCCTGCGGGTCGGTCATGACGTGGATGCTGCCGCACTGCGTCGGGTGTTGTCGGCATTGCGCCGGTGATCCCAATTCCGCCCGGCATGCGGGTCTGGCTTGCCACCGGTCACACGGACATGCGTCGGGGCATGAACGGCCTGGCCCTGCAGGTGCAGGCGGCGTTGTCGCGCGATCCGCATGCTGGTGATCTCTACGTGTTTCGGGGCCGCCTTGTCGCTGGTCGTGGTCCTGACGGGCTTGCCGCGGATCACGCCCTGCAGACCCATGTTGGGCATCAAACGTGCCACCGTGCAGCGGGCCACGCCGTGGCCTTCGCGCAGCAGCTGCCGCCAGATCTTGCGCACGCCATAGACGCGGAAGTTCTCCTCGAAGACGCGCCGGATCTGCGGCATCAGGGCCGCATCGTGTTTGGCCCGCGCCGGAAGCTTTGATGGATCGAGCCGCCGAGCAGCATGGGCATGATAGGTCGAGGGGGCGATCGGCAGGACCTTGCAGAGCGGCTCGACTCCGTAGACCCCACGATGATCATCGATGAAGGCGATCATGGCTTGAACCGGCGGTCGAGCTCCGCCTGGGCAAAATACGCCGACGCTTTGCGCAGGATCTCATTGGCCTGCCGAAGCTCGCGGTTCTCCCGCTCCAGGGCCTTGAGCTTGGCGGCCATCTCCGTCGTCGGGCCAAGTCGGCGACCGCTGTCGCGCTCCACCTTCTTGACCCACTCATCAGCGTCTGGGCCGTGCAACCGATCTTAGCCGCAATCGATACGACTGTCGCCCAACGCGACGTGTGCTGCGCCTCATGGTCCAGTACCATACTTACCGCACGCTCGCGCACCTCAGCCGAAAAGTTGTTTGTCGTCCTGCTCGTCATCGCTCCACCTTCTCAGAAGTTGGAGCCTCCGGAGAAACCGGAGCGGTTCAAGGAGACTGCGGGCCATCAGCAATCCGATGACAACGTAGGTTCTGGACGAACGGGATCGCGATCAGGCAAAGGCTCGACGGCAAGTGCGTGAAGACCATCGTGTTGACGAGACCGAAGCGGCGGGCGATCGGAGCGGCCGCCAGTTGGGACGCGGCCGAGAACAGGCCGGACCAGAAGAAGATGGTTGCGGCCGTTGCCACAGGCACGTCGAATGCTTGCAGCAGCCAAAGCGCCAGAATTGTCTGGACGAGGAAGCCTCCGCCGAAAGCATCCACGCTGAACAGCGCAGTCACGCGATAGACGATGCCGCGCGAAGGACCAAGCGGCGGATCCACCGTCCGCGGCATCCCGCGCCCGACATCGGAAAGCCCGCGATACAGCAGCCCCTCGGCATTGCCGATCACGGCGTAGACCACGAACATTGCCTGCACGGCATCGACAAAGGTGATGCCCAGCCATGCCGCGGCTCGCTCGGGCACCGCCGCTAGCAGCGTTCCGAAGGAGCCCATGAGCGCACCGGCAAGGCTATAGCGGGCAAACAGGTCGGTGCGATCCTTGTCGGCCACCGATCGCGTGAGCAGCGACTGCTCCATAGGCAGGAACACGCTTACGTCTCCGGACGACGGGTTGAGCGTTCCGACAAACGCGATCAGCAGCAACGGCCAGAATGCCTGGACAGCGGCGAAGCCCAGACCGGTGAGGATCATGAGGGCCGAGGCCGCAAGCAGGGCTCGGCGATGTCCAAAGCGGGAGATGGTCATGCCGACCAGCAAGGTCAGGCTTGCCGAGCCGAGCAACGTCGCCGTCGTTAAGACTCCGACATCGAACGGGGTGTTTCCGAGCGCGATGAGATAGGTAGCGGCGGCCCTGCAGTTCGAGCGATCGCGGCTGCCACTGGCATGCACTGACCGCTCGACATGCAGCTATTTCCTAGAACCGCAAACGCCGACGCCAAGCGCCTGATTTGGGCCAAGGGCCTGCGCGCCGTCGGCGAAGTCGCCCACCTTGCCGTGGCCGCCGCCGGCCAGGAACGCCGGCACCCCGGCGCGTCCGCCGAAGTAGCCGATGAGGCCGGCGACCAGGATGACGATCGGAAAAGGTACGTCGTAAAGGAACAGCGCAGGGAACGCCGCCGCCGCCGGGCCCCGCATGGTGTTGTTCTTGAGCGCACGCTTGCCGACCCGCAGCACGGCCTCGACCACGATCACCAGCACGGCGGCTTTCAGGCCAAAGAACAGGCCCTGCACGATCGTGACCTTGCCTAAAAGCACGTAGATCCAGCTCAAAGCCATGATGGCGAGCAGGCCCGGCAGCACGAACAGCGTGCCGGCGAACAGGCAGCCCTTGGTCTTGTGCATCAGCCAACCGATGTAGATGGCGAGCTGCTGCGCCTAGGGGCCGGGCAGCAGGGTGCAGTAGTTCAGCGCCTGCAGGAAACGCTGCTCGCCGATCCACTTCTACTCCTGGACGATGATGCGATGCATTACCGCGATCTGGCCGACTGGTCCGCCGAACGAGAGGGCGGCGACGCGGGCCCCCACTTTCATCGCTTCGCCGAAAGGAACGCCGTGGTCTTTCACTTTTTGCTGCCTTGTCTGCCCTGGAAGGAACTGTAGAGGTCGTCGAGAAGGACAGCGCCCCGCGCCAGGCGTTGGGTGTCGTCATTGGCTGCCGAGGCAATGCCCACGATCAGCGTGCGGACGCCCGCCACTTCCTCGCGGCCATACTTGCCGTCCTTGAGATCGATGTCGTGGATGATCTCGCCGATCGCGGCCAAGGCAGGATCGTCAAGCTTCGCGTCCGCCAGCAGCACCTCGAAGGTGCAGCGGTCGCCACGGTGGGTGAACTCGCCCTCGAACATATCGAAGCGTAGCTCGCCCGGTCGGGCAACGTACCCGGTGCCCGGCACGAACTTGAAGCGCGCGGCTTCGTCGATGAAGCGGCGGATCAGCCACGCCGAGGCGATGCGATCGACCTGCACGCCCAGGCGCGTCACCCAGACGCGATTCTTCAACGGGTCCGATGCCGCATTCGTTTCGGTCGTGGTCATGGCGTCGCCCTCCTCGTGCAGGTCGGCCTCAAGGCCGGACACCAGCCCCTTGGCCGGTTCGCGCCCATCGGCGCCGAAAAAATCGATGGCCACGATCTCGTCGAGCTGCTTGCGCAGCCGCGCCACCTGGGTCGCGCGTTGGGCGCGCGTCGCGTCGGTACCGGCAAGCTCGCGCGCAGCCGCCGCGATCTCGGCGTAGTCCTCGTCGCGCGCGGCATCGAACAACGCCTGCACTTCGCCGTCGCCCAGGCCATCGACCAGTTGCGCCTCACAGACGAAGGCCTCGCCCCCCAGCTCGGCGATCTCCTTGATCAGCCAGGCGAAATCTTCCTGCGTCTCGCCGTTGGCCGGCAACGCGTAGACGGAGTTCTTCACCGTGACCGCGCCGAGGCCCTTCAGCCGCCGCCAGATCTTCACCCGCGCGTAGGCGGGCTTGGCCGGCAGTTGATGGATCAGCAGCAGCCACCGCGCGCCCTCCGGACTCTCACTATTCGTCGACATTGTGCACCCGTATCACATTACAAGTATGTTAAGAAACACTCGTATCATTTTTCTCTTGTGTTCCCATAGAACAGGGATATGTTGCGGTGAAACAAGTGTATCGCGAGGAAAAAATGTCTCACGTCCACCCCACGTCCCTTCCCGTGTTCGCCTTCCCGGCGTGGTCCCGGGAGCGTCGTCCCTGGCCCACCCTCGTCGCCACGTTCGCGCTTTGGCGCGCGCGCCATCGCACACGGCAGCACCTCAGCACCTTGGACGATCGTGAGTTGGCCGACGTCGGCCTCACTCGGACGCAGCAGCGCGCCGAATGCGCCAAACCGTTTTGCCAGCTCTGAACCTTCCCACCCTCATTCTGGAGCTTCGACATGAAATACCAGCTCGCTCCCCTGTTCTGCCGGCCGTGGACCCTCAATGGCATCTCGCCCCGTCTCATCGAGAGCCACTACGAAAACAACTACGGCAACGCGCTCAACCGCCTGAATGCTCTCACGGAAGAGCTCGAGTTGCTCGACCCGGCGACGACGCCGGCGCACGTCCTCGGCCGGCTGAAGCGCGAGGAAAGCGCTGCACTCAATTCCACTCTCCTGCACGAACTCTACTTTGCCAGCTTGGGCGGCGACGGCAGGGCGGTGCCGGACGCAATGGCCGACGCGCTCGTCCGCGATTTCGGCTCGGTCGACCGCTGGCGTCAGGAGTTCATCGCACTGGCGAGCGGCCTCGCGAACGACACCGGCTGGGCCGTGCTGACCTACGTGCCGCGCGATGGCCGGCTGATCAACCAGATCGCCTCGGACCACCGCCAGAGCATCGCCGGCGGCATTCCGATCCTGGCAATCGACATGTACGAGCACGCCTATCACCTCGACTTCGGCGCGAACGCGGAGGCCTACATCGCCACCTTCATGCGCAATATCGAATGGAGCGCCGTGCAGGGGCGCTTCGAGGATGCGCTCACGGTGCCACCGCCACGCAAACTCGTGCAAAAGCAGTTCGACGGCGTGCCGGCGATCAGCGTCGAGGAAGTGGCGGCGATGCTGAAGGCGGGAACGCCGGTCCAGATCATCGATGTGCGGCCCCGGCACTACACCACCAAGTCGCAGGACATCATGGAGGGCGCGGTGTGGCGCGATCCGGAGCGCCTCGACAAATGGATCGGCGAACTCTCCAAGACCGAACCGGTCGTCACCTACTGCGTCTACGGTTTCCACATCGGCTGCGAGACCGCCATCACCTTACGCAAGGCCGGCTTCGACGCCCGCTACATGGCGGGCGGGCACTACGCCTGGAAGGCGATCAAGGGCCCCGTGAAGCTCTTCGAATGACGATCAATCCCACAGAAGAGCAAACAACCATGCCTGAACCAATCGTCATCGGCTTTCCCGGCAGCACCTACGTGCACATCATCAGGCTGATCCTGACGCACAAAAATGTGCCCTACCAGTTCCGGGACCTTGAGCCGGAGATGGGCACGCCGGCGCACCTCGCCCTGCATCCGTTCGGCCGTGTGCCGGTGCTGCAGCACGGTGATGTCACGCTGTACGAGACCAGCGCCATTGCGACCTACATCGACGAAGCATTCGACGGGCCGTCACTCCAGCCCCAGACGCCGGCGACGCGGGGTCGTTTGCAGCAGTGGATCAGCTCACTCAACGCCTACTACTACCCCTACATGATCTACCACGTCACACATGAGCGGCTGGTCTTTCCGAAGCTCGGCATTGCATCGGACGAGAAGGTGGTGGCGCATGCCCTGCCCAAGGTCGAGCGCGGCC
>JAQGHZ010000264.1 GCA_028291485.1 Rubritepida sp.
ACGTGACGGGCTTCACTTCCGCCCCGAGCAACTTCATGCGGAAGACGTTGGGCTGCTGCCGCTCGACGTCGGTGGCGCCCATGAAGACGGTGCAGGGCAGGTTGAAGAGCGCGCAGGCCGTGGCCGTCGCGACGCCGTGCTGGCCGGCGCCGGTCTCGGCGATGATGCGCTTCTTGCCCATGCGCAGCGCGAGCAGGATCTGGCCCAGCACGGCGTTGATCTTGTGCGCGCCGGTGTGGTTCAGCTCGTCGCGCTTGAAGTAGACCTTGGCGCCGTGGCCGGGCTTGTCGGCCAGCGCAGCGCAATGCTTCGTGATGCGCTCGGCGAACCAGAGCGGGCTGGGGCGGCCCACATAGTCCTTCAGCAGCCGTCGCCATTCCTTGTCGAAGCCGGGATCCTTCTTCGCTGCGGAATAGGCGGCCTCCACCTCGAGGATGAGCGGCATCAGGGTCTCGGCGACGTACCGGCCGCCGAAGCTGCCGAAACGTCCCGCGGAATCCGGGCCGCTCTTGTAGGTGTTGGGCCGCAGGGGCGGCGTGACGGGCTTGTTCACTGGCGTTCCCGGTCTGGCGTTGAGGCGCGATTGATAGCGAAAGCCCGGGCTTTCCCCAACCCCAGCCGGTCACATTTGCCGCACGGCCCGGAGGAAATCGCGGATCAGCGTCTCGTCCTTCACGCCCCGGGACCCCTCGACGCCCGAGGAGACGTCCACGCCGGGCGCACCGCTGACCGTGATGGCTTCCGCCACGTTGGAGGGCGTGAGGCCGCCGGCGAGCAGCCACGGGACAGGGATCGCCTTCAGCCGCGCCAGCCGCCACTCGAAGGCCTCGGCATTGCCGCCCGGGCGCGTGGCCTCCGGCGGCGGCTTGGCGTCCAGCAGCAGCCGGTCGGCCACGCCGGCAAATGCGTCGATCTGCGCGAGGTCCGCCTCGGTCGCGATGCCGATGGCCTTCATTACCGGAAGGCCGAAGGTGGCACGTATCTCCGCCACCCGCCCCGGCGTCTCGCAGCCGTGGAGCTGGAGGATGTCGAGCGGCGTGGTCGCCAGCACCGCTTCGATCAACTCGTCCCTCGGGTCCACGAAGAGGCCGACCCGCCGCGGCCCACCCTCCAGCGAGGCCGAGAGCGCCCCGGCCTGTACCGGCGTCAGCGCACGCGGCGAGGGCGGGAAGAAGACGAATCCCACGAAATCCGCGCCCGCCTCGGCCGCGGCGCGCAGCGCCCCGGGCGTCGAGATGCCGCAGATCTTGACCTCGCTCCCCGCTTTTCCACTCATCGGGGCAGGCTCGCGACGATGGCACGGGAGGCCGCCGCGGGGTCGGCCGCGCCTGTGATGGGCCGGCCGACGACGATCCAGTCGGCGCCGTCGGCCACGGCCTCGGCGGGGGTCGCGACGCGCGCCTGGTCGCCGATCGCGCTGCCGGCGGGGCGGATGCCGGGGACGACGAGGCGCGGCCCCTCCCCCAGCGCGGCGCGGATGGGCGCGACCTCGCGCGGCGAGCAGACCAGCCCGTCGGCGCCCGCGTCGAGCGCCATGCGGGCCAGGCGGATCACCTGCTCGACCGGATCGGCCTCGACGCCGATGGCACGCAGGGTCGCCGCGTCGATGCTGGTGAGCACGGTCACCGCCAGGATCATGGGGCGCGCCGCGCCGGCCGCCTCGGCGGCTTTGCGGGCCGCGGCGATCATGGCCGGGCCGCCCGCGGCGTGGATGGTGATCATCGCCGGGCCCAGCGGCGCGAGCGAGCCGATCGCGCCGGCCACCGTGTTGGGGATGTCGTGCAGCTTCACGTCCAGGAAGACCGGCGCCTGCCGCCGCAGCGCCGCCAGCGACGGCGGCCCCTCCGCGCAGAAGAGCTCGAGCCCCAGCTTCAGCAGGCCCGCCTCGGGCGCGACCTGCGCGGCCAGCGCCTCGGCACGGGGGAGCGCCGGCGTGTCGAGGGCGACGATCAGCCGGCCCTGGGGACCATCCGGACGCGGTAGCATGGGCGAAACACCTTCAGTTCGGCTTGGCGAGCGCCGCATCGCGCGCGGCCAGCTCGGCGTCAAGCCGCTTGGCAGTCCGGCGCAGGCGCCGGTTGCTCCATTTCTGGGGCAGGTGCGAGAACCAGACGAGGATGGCGCCGGCCAGGAAGGCCACGAGGCAGGGCCCCAGGACGGCCTGCCACAGCGCCAGTTCCACGGTCCAGCCGCCCGGCCAGAGCGAGACCTGCACCGGCTGCCCGTTCGCCAGCGCGAAGAGGCCCAGGGCGAGTGCGATCAGGACGGGCAGGATGTAGCTCATCAGTCGTGCTCGCCGGGATCCTGGCCGCCGTTGACGCGCGCCCGCAGCTCCTTGCCCGGGCGGAAATGGGGCATGCCCTTGCCGGCCACGGCCACGGCCTCGCCGGTGCGGGGGTTGCGGCCCTGGCGCGGATCGCGCCGGCGGGTCGTGAAGGCGCCGAAGCCGCGCAGTTCCACCCGGTCGCCTCGCGCGAGGGCTTCACTCACCTCCTCGAAGATGGTGCCGACCACGAGTTCGATGTCGGGTTGCCGCAGATGCGGGTGCTGCGCCGCGAGGTGCGCGATGAGCTCGCTTTTTGTCATGCAGGTCCCCAGAGCGTCCCGAGATGATAGCAGGCGGAAGCCGCGCGATTTGCAAGCCCGGATGTGCGACTCATCGCGGAAGAATCGCACCGGGCCACCAGCCCTCGGCGCGCAAAGCGGCGATTCCGCCCCCCCAGAGGCTGGAAGAGGCCAGCGAAAGGGCACGTTCCGTGGCGCTGCGGGGGTCGATCTCGCGCACCGGCAGGTCG
>JAQGHZ010000323.1 GCA_028291485.1 Rubritepida sp.
CACGATCAGCAGCTCATTGATCAGCATCAGCAGCTTTGTCGGATCGCGCGTCAGGCCGACCATCCAGGTCGCCATGGCCGGCGGCAGCCGCTCCCCGGCCAGGTAGAAGCCGAAGGCCGAGGCGGCGCAGATCAGCAGCATCACCGAGGAGGTGTCGAGCACCGTCTCGCGCAGCACCAGCGGCACCTTCTCCCAGGTGAGCTCGCGATAGACGAGCGCGCCGATGGCGATGGTGACGAAGACGGTGATGGCCCCCGCCTCGGTCGTGGTGAAGAAGCCGTAGCGCAGGCCCACGATGATGAAGACGGGAATGGCCAGCGCCCAGGCGGCGTCCTTCGTCGCGCGCCCGACCTCGCGCCAACCGACGAAGCGCGGCCGCGTCGGGGCATAGCCGCGCCGCTTCGCGATGATCCAGGTGGTGCCCATCAACCCCGCGGCCAGCAGCAGGCCCGGGATCACGCCGGCCAGGAAGAGCCGGCCCACGCTCACATCCGCGAGGTAGCCGTAGATGATGAGGCCGATGCCCGGCGGGATCAGCGCGGTGATGATCGCGGCCGAGGAGGTGATCGCCGCCGCAAAGGCCGGCGAGTAGCCGCGCTTGACCATCTCCGGCCCGAAGAGTTTCGACAGCATCGCCGCATCGGCCGAGGAGGAGGCGGTCAGCCCGCCCAGCAAGGTCGCCAGCACCGTGCAGGCCTGCGCGAGCGCGCCCGTCAGGTGGCCCACCAGCGCATCCGCCAGCACCAGCAGCCGCCGCGTGATGCCGGCTGCGTTCATCAGGCTGCCCGCCAGCACGAAGAAGGGCACGGCCAGCAGCGGGTAGCTCTCCGTCGCCGCGACCATCTTCTGGAAAAAGATGTCGATCGGCAGGCCCTCGGCCAGGAAGAAGAAGGACAGCGCCGAGATCGCGATGGCGAAGGCCACCGGCACGTTCAGCGCGAAGAGCAGCGCCAGCAGGACCGGGGGGATCGCGGCGGTCATGCCATCGCCCGCTCGGGACCGCGCACCCGGCGCATCGCGGCGAGGTGGCGGACCAGCGCCATCACCGTCGCCAGCGTGATGGGGCCGTAGACCACCGTCATCGGCACGCGCAGCACGGCCGTCGGATTGTCCCAGGCGGAGATGGAGAAGCTCAGCCCGATCCAGGCGAAATAGGCCAGGAAGGCGGCGACCAGCAGGTCGACCGCGAGCCGCGTCGCGCGTTGCAGCCGGTCCGGGAAGCGGATCACCAGCATGTCGATGCTGGGATGCGCATGGTGCGCGAAGCAGGCGCTGGCGCCGAAGAAGGTCAGCCAGGCGAAGGCGATGGCCGCCACCTCGCTCGCCCAGACCGCCGGCTGCGCCGTGATGTAGCGGGTGATGACGCCCCAGGTGACGGCGAGCACGGTCACGAGGAGCGCGAGTTTCGCCACCGCCTCGTCCGGATGGCGCAGCGCGTGACGCATCATGCCAGGATGCGCCGCACCGTGTCGTGCAGACCGGGCGTCCAGCGCGGGAAGGCGCGGTAGGTGGCGGCCGAGGCGTCGCGGAAGGCGGGGATGTCCACCTCGGTCACGACCTGCACGCCGGCCTCGCGGAAGCGGCGGACATAATCCTCCTCCTGTTCGCGGGTGAGGCGCGTCATCTCCTGCCGCGCGCGGTCGCCCTCCTGGAGGAGCATGTCGCGGATCTCGGCGGGGAGGCGGTTGAAGTAGCCGTTGTTGATCGGCCAGCCCGTCATCGCCTGGAAGTGGCCGGTGGTGGAGATGACCTTGCGCACCTCCTGCAGGCGCGAGCCCCAGAGGCTGCCATAGGGCGCCTCGGCCGCCTGCACCACGCCCTGCTGGAGCGCATTGTAGATCTCGCTCCACTGCACGGTCGTGGGGCGCGCGCCGAGGGACCGGAAGGTCTCGATCCACATCTGGTTGGGCGGCACGCGGACGGTCATGCCCGCCATGTCGGCGGGCTTTTGGATGGGCTTGTCGGCGATCATGTGGCGCGCGCCGAAATAGCCGCCCTGCATGACCATCCGCAGCCCGGCCTGCTGGAGGCGCCGGTCCACGTCGCGGTACCAGTCGCTGTCCAGCAGCTTGCCGTACTGGTCGAAGTCGTCGACCAGATAGGGGCCGTTGAGGATGCCGACATCCGGCACGAAGTCGCTGAGATAACCGGGGTCCGTGATGTTCATCACGTTCGCGCCCTGGCGGATCATCTCGTTCACGTCGCGCCCGCTGCCGAGCTGCTCGCCGGGGAAGAGCTCGATGCGCACGCGGCCGTTGCTGCGCTCGGCCATGTTGCGGGCGAAGTATTCCGCGGCGAGGTGCGCGGGCTCCGTGGTGGAGAGGCTGTGGGCCAGGCGGATGCGGATCTGCGACTGCGCCCGCGCCACCGCCGGCGCGGAGAGTGCGGTTGAGACCGCGAGCAGGCTTCTGCGCTGCATGGTGGAGTCCCCTTCCCTGTTTCCGGCCCCGTTTTCGGGATCCGTCGTCACGTCCTGGAAATCGTGTCTCCGAGCTTTCCGCCCTGGGCGGCGCCCCGGTAGAGGATGGCCAGCTGCCGATCGAGGATGCGCGCGTGGCGCTCCACGGCGGCCGGCTCCATCTCCTCCCGCGGCGATTCCTCGAGTTCGAAGTGGCCATATTGGTCCGTGCCGCGCACGAGCAGGGCGCTGTCCTTCTCGCCGCTGAGCTGGTGCACGTGGGTCGGCACGTAGCGGATGGCGAAGCCGATGCGCGGGTAGTCCGCAGGGTTCGGCTCGCTGCCATGGACGATCAGCACGTGGTGCAGGCTCATCTCGCCGGGCTGGAGCACGATGTCGACGGCATCCGCCTCGTCCACCTGCACCGCCACCTCCTGCCCGCGCGAGAGCAGGTTGTCGGCGGCATAGGTGTCGGCATGCGGCACGGCCTGGCGCTGCGTGCCGGGCACGACGCGCATGCAGCCGTTCTCCACCACGCTCGGCGTGAGCGCGACCCAGGCGGTGACGACATCGGGCGAAGAGAGGCCCCAATAGGTGCCGTCCTGGTGCCAGGAGACATAGGCGGGGTCGCGCGCCTCCTTGCTGAAGAACTGGCTGCCCCAGCAGAGGATGTCGGGGCCGATCACGCTCTCCACGGCATCGAGCACGGCGGGGTGGCGCACCAGCGCGTCGGCCCAGGGGAAAAGGAGATGCGGCTTCTGGTTCATCCGCCCGGCGAGCCGGCTGCCCAGCCGGGCCTCGGTGGCGCGCAGCGCGGCGAGGGTCCGGCCCGCCTCCTCGGCAGGCATCACGCGGACGGGAAAGACGTAGCCACGCTCGCCATAGGCGCGCGCCTGCTCCGAAGAGAGCGAGCCTGCCATGGTGTCCTCCGACTTTCCGTCAGTGGACCATTCGGGGCAGGCTCGCGTCAATCGGTCCGGACGAATTCGTCAGAGCACGATCCGCTGAGGCGGAATCGCCGAAGCGGTGAATCGTCCTCTCAGCAAAGACTGAACCTTGATCCACGCCAGTGGATCAAGGTTCAGAGCGCCTTGATGCCCGCGGCAAAGGCGTCGAGCGTCTTCGCCACATCGTCCGGCGTATGCGCCGTCGAGATGTAGTACTTGCTGTCGCCCTTCAGGATGCCGGCCGCGCGCAGGTGCTTGTTGAAATGCGCGGCCA
>JAQGHZ010000329.1 GCA_028291485.1 Rubritepida sp.
GGTTGGCGGTGGGCGAGCTGGACCTGCTCTTCGCCAAGCGGCCGGAGGGCGACCCGCGCGGCCGCGGCGTCTGGAAGGAGCCGCTGGTCTGGATCGCGCGCCCCGGCTTCGAGCCCGATCCGGCGGAACCCCTGCCGCTGATCCTGCTGGCGCCGCCGAGCATCACCCGGCTCCGCGTGCTGGAGGCGATGGAGCGCGAGGGCCGCGCCTGGCGCCTCGTCTGCAGCAGCAGCACGCAGACCGGCGTGGATGCCGCGGCCCTGGCCGGGCTCGGCGTGGCGCCCCACGCGGCGAGCCTCGTGCCGGCCGGGCTGGTCACGCTCCAAGGGCCGGGCCTGCCGGCGCTGGGCGAGGTGGAGTTCGTGGTGATGGGCGCGCGGCGCGGGCCAGCCCTGGCGCTCTCCGCGCTGATCGAGGCGAGCGCGGACCGGCTGCGGCGGCCCGCCTCCTGACCACGAAACCGTGGTCAGGTCGGGCGCGTTCCTCGGAATTGTCGAGGCGGAATTGTGCTTCCTCCCGGCATAGCGGCGAGAAGGAGCGAGCGTTCATGGCCGAAATCGGATTCGGCGTGAGACTGGCGACCATCCTGGGTGTGGTGCTTCTGAATGCAGGCGCGATGGCGCAACCAGCATTCCCGTCGCTCCAGCCCAAGCCACGGGAGCGGACGGAGCCGCCCTCTCAGCCACAGGTACCGCCCGGCCCGTCGAATCGCGGGATCATCCAGCCGCCCGCGGGCCTGGATCCCGGCATTCACGCGCCTGCGCCGGAGCCCAATCCCAATACCACTCCAGTGATTCCGCCGCCCGGCACGCCAGGCGGCAACCCCGCAATCCGGCCTCGCTGAGGCGCTACTCCACGGTGACGCTTTTGGCGAGGTTCCTCGGCTGGTCGACATCCGTGCCCTTGAGCACGGCCACGTGATAGGCCAGCAGCTGCACCGGGATCGCGTAGAGGATCGGCTGCGCGAAAGGGTCGATCTCCGGCAGCACGATCACCCGCTCCGCGAACCGCTCCAGCGCCACGGCGCCGGCCGCATCCGTAAAGGCCATGATCCGCCCGCCTCGCGCCGAGGCCTCCTGCAGGTTCGACAGCGTCTTCTCGAAGAGCGGCCCCGAAGGGCAGATCGCGATCACCGGCACCTGGCTGTCGATCAGCGCGATCGGCCCGTGCTTCATCTCGCCGGCCGCATAGCCCTCGGCGTGGATGTAGCTGATCTCCTTCAGCTTCAGCGCGCCCTCCATCGCGATCGGGAACAGCGCCCCACGGCCGAGGAACAGCACGTCCCGCGCCTTCGCGACCTCGGCGGCCAGCGCGTGGATCTCCGCATCGCGCTCCAGCACCTCGACCGCCTTGTGCGGCACCTCCAGCAGCGCCTTGGTCAGCCGCCCCTCGTCCATCGTCGTCAGCTCGCGCCGCTTGCGCCCCAGCCCGATCGCCAGGCACGCCAGCACCGACAGCTGCGCCGTGAAGGCCTTCGTCGAAGCCACCCCGATCTCGGGGCCCGCCACCGTCAGCACCGTGGCATCGCTCTCGCGGGCCATGCTGCTCTCCGGCACGTTCACCACCGCCAGGACACTCTGCCCCTTCTCGCGCAGCAGCTTGAGCGCCGCCATCGTGTCCGCCGTCTCGCCCGACTGGCTGACGAGGATCGCAGCCCCCCCTTCCGGCAGCGGCGGATCGCGATAGCGCAGCTCGCTGGCCACATCCGCGTCCACCGGGATGCGCGCGAGCTGCTCGATCCAGTAGCGCCCCACCTGCCCGGCCAGGAAGGCCGAGCCGCAGGCCGTGATGGTCAGCCGCGGCACCTTCACGGGATCGAAGGGCAGCCGCGGGAGGTTCACCTCCAGCGTTCGCGGGTCGAGATACTGTCGCAGCGTGTCGCCGATCACGGCGGGGTGCTCGTGCAGCTCCTTCTCCATGAAGTGGCGGTAGTTGCCCTTGCCCGTCGCCGCGCCGGAGACCGCCGTCGTGCGCACCTGCCGCTCGACCGGATTGTCGTGGATGTCGAAAAAACGCGCGCCATCCCCGTCGAGCACGGCCCAGTCGCCCTCCTCGAGATAGGCGATGCGGCGCGTCAGCGGGGCCAGCGCCAGCGCGTCCGAGCCCACGAACATCTCGCCCTCGCCGAAGCCGATGGCCAGCGGCGCGCCCTGCCGCGCGGCGATGAGCGTCTTGTGCTCGCCGGCGAACATCATCGCCACCGCGAAGGCGCCATGCACGCGCTTGAGGGCGGCGGCGGCGGCCTGCTCGGGCGTGGCGCCGCCGGCCAGCAGGTCGTCGAGGAGGCGGCAAAAGGTCTCGGTGTCCGTCTCCGTCTCGAAGACCTGGCCCTTCTTCTCGAGCTCCTCGCGCAGCTCGGCGTAGTTCTCGAAGATTCCGTTATGGACGATGGCCACGCGCTCGGTCGCATGCGGATGCGCGTTGCGCTCGACGGGCGCGCCATGGGTGGCCCAGCGCGTGTGGCCGATGCCCGTGGTGCCCGGCAGCGGCGAGGCCTCCAGCACGGCGGCGAGATTGCCGAGCTTGCCCTCCGCGCGCCGGCGCTCGACATGGCCGTCCACCAGCGTGGCGATGCCCGCGCTGTCATAACCGCGATATTCCAGCCGCTTCAGCGCATCCAGCAGACGCGGCGCCGCATCCTCGCGGCCCACCACTCCGACAATTCCGCACATGCTACTTTTTCCCCTTCGCCCCACGCCCGGGCTTGTTCACCTGGCGCCCCCGCGCGATGGCCAGCGCGTCGTCCGGCACGTCCTCCGTCACCACGGAACCCGCGGCGGTGATCGCGCGCGCGCCCACGCGCACCGGCGCCACCAGCGCCGTGTCGCTGCCGATGAAGGCGCCGGCGCCGATCTCGGTGCGGTGCTTGTTCACCCCGTCATAGTTGCAGGTGATGGTGCCGGCGCCGATCTTGGCCCCCGCGCCGATCGTCGCGTCGCCCAGATAGGTCAGGTGGTTCGCCTTCGCGCCGGCGCCGAGATGCGCGGCCTTGAGCTCCACGAAATTGCCCACATGCGCGCCTTCGCCCACCTCGGTGCCCGGCCGCAGCCGCGCATAGGGGCCGATGATCGCGCCACGGCGCACCACGCATTGCTCCAGATGGCTGAAGGCCCGGATGGCGACGTCGTTCTCGATCGTCACGCCCGGCGCGAACACCACATGCGGTTCCACCACCACGTCCTGTCCCAGCTTCGTGTCGAAGCTCAGCGTGACGCTCTCCGGCTGCACCAGCGTGGCACCGCCGAGCATGGCCGCCTCGCGCAGGCGGGCCTGCACCTCGGCCTCGGCGGCGGCGAGCTCGATACGGCTGTTGATGCCGCGCAACTCGGCCTCCGGCGCCTCGACGGCGACCGCGCGGCGCCCCTCGGCATGGACGGCGGCGACCACGTCGGTCAGGTAGAACTCGCTTTGGCGGTTGTCGTTCCTCAACGCCGCGAGCCAGCGCGACAGGTCCTTCCAGGCCGCGCAGACCACGCCCGCGTTGCACAGCCCGATGGCGCGCTCGGCCTCGCTCGCATCCGCCCATTCGACGATGCGCTCCACCGCGCCATCCGGACCCTGCACCACGCGGCCGTACTTCGCCGGATCGGCCGGGCGCATGGCCAGCAAGGCGAGATCCGCCTGCCCGCGCGCCGCGACGAGCCGCTCCAGCGTCGCCGTCGTGATCAGCGGGTTGTCGCCGTAGAGCACGGCCGCGTCGCCGGAAAACCCCTCCAGCGGCGGCGCCGCCATCCGCGCGGCGTGGCCGGTCCCCAGCCGCTCGGCCTGCACCACGGTCGCATGCGGCGCCACGGCCTTCTCGAGCTCCGGCATGCCCGGGCCGACGACCACGATGACCCTGTCGAAGACCGGCTCGCAGGCGGCGATCAGGTGGCGGATCATGGGTCGCCCGGCGATGCGGTGCATCACCTTGGGCATCGCGGACTTCATGCGGGTGCCCTGCCCCGCCGCGAGAATGATGGCCGTGCGCATGCTCATGGCCTAGCCGCCCCCGTGGCAGCACCGCAACCCTCGTCCGCCTGACGCTTTCTTGCGGCGCGTTTCGGCGCTACGTCCCAACCCATGCCCCTCGCGATCTTCGACCTCGACGGCACGCTGGTGGACAGCGCGCCCGACCTCCATGCCTCGCTGAACCGGCTGATGGACCGGTACGGCCTCGCTCCCTTCCTCCTGCCCGAGGTCAAGAGGATGATCGGCGACGGCGTGCGGGTGCTGGTCGAGAAGGCCTTTTCCGCCCGCGGCGTCCCGTTGATGGAGGAGGCGGTGAAGTCCTTCCTCGCCGATTACGAGCCGAACAGCGCGGTCCTCACCCGCCCCTACCCGGGCATGGTCGAGGCGCTGGAAACCTTCGGCAAGGAGGGCTGGCAGCGCGCCATCTGCACCAACAAGCCCATCGCCGCGACCTGGGTGATGCTGGATGCGCTCCGCCTCGGCGGCTATTTCGAGCTGGTGCTGGGCGGCGACAGCCTGCCCGTGAAGAAGCCCGACCCCGGCCATATCAGGGGCGTGCTGGAGGGGCTTGGCGTGGATCCGCTCGACGCCACCATGATCGGCGATCACCAGAACGACATCCGCGCCGCCGCCGGTGCGGGGGTGCGCTGCGTCTTCGCGGCCTGGGGCTATGGCGACGGCATCGGGGCCGACCTCTCCTGCGGGACGCCGGCCGAGCTGCCGGAGCTGCTCATCGAGGCCTTCGGCGCGCCTTAGGGCGCGATCCGCGGAGCCGGCATCACCGAAGTGGTGAATCGCTCTCTCGGCAAATCCCTGGACCAGGATCCATCTTCCCGGATCATGGTCCAGGGCCTGTGGACAGTTGGGCCCGCCCGCAGACCAACTGTCCACAGGCCCTAGGGCCCGCCCCGCGAGACCTGGTTCAGCACCACCTGGATGGTGCCCCACCAGCGGCTCGCCAGCTCGATCCGGACGGGCAGCATCGGCGCGTCGGGCTGCACGGGG
>JAQGHZ010000335.1 GCA_028291485.1 Rubritepida sp.
TGGTGACCAATCTTCCGCGCGGCCATCTCGGCTTCTGGAGCGGGGTGGTCGTGGCCGCGCTGATCGTGGGTTGCGTGGGCGTGCTGATCGAGGTGCTGCTGCTGCGCCGGATCTACAAGGCGCCGGAGCTGTTTCAGCTGTTGGCCACCTTCGGCGTGGTGCTGATCGTGCAGGACCTCGCGCTGCTGAGCTGGGGTCCGCAGGACCTGCTCGGCCCCCGTGCGCCCGGCCTGCGCGGCGCGACCGAAAGCCTGGGGGCTCGCTTCCCGCTTTACGAGCTGTTCCTGATTGGTGTCGGGCCAGTGGTGCTGGCCTTGCTGTGGCTGCTCTTCAACCGCACGCGCTGGGGCACGCTGGTGCGCGCCGCGACGGCCGATCGCGAGATGGTCGGCGCGCTTGGCGTGAACCAGCGCATGCTCTTCACCACGGTCTTCTTCCTGGGCTCGGTGCTGGCCGGGTTGGGCGGCGCGCTGCAGATCCCGCGCGAGAGCGTGAACCTGCAGATGGACCTTGCCGTCATCTCCGAGGCCTTTGTCGTGGTGGTGGTGGGCGGCCTCGGCTCGCTGCCTGGGGCCTTCCTGGCCGCCCTGCTGATCGGCGAGCTGCAGGCCTTCGGCATCCTGATCTTTCCCCGGATCACGCTGGTCCTGGCCTTCCTGGTGATGGCCGTGGTGCTGGTGATCCGCCCGCATGGTCTTCTGGGCCGCGCTCCCGCCACGGCGCATGGCGCGGCGGTGATCGAGCCACCCTATCCGCCGCCCTCTTTGTGGCAGCGGCGGATCGGCTTCGCCGCGCTGGCACTGGCGGTGGTCGTGCCGCCCTTCCTCGGCGACTACCCGCTGATCGTCTTCACCGAAATCGCGATCATGGTGCTCTTCGCGGCCAGCGTTCACTTCATCATGGGCCCGGGCGGCATGGCGAGTTTCGGCCACGCCGCTTATTTCGGCTTCGGCGCCTATGGCGCGGCGCTGCTGCTGCACCACTTCGCCGCTCCCATGGAGATCGGCCTGCTCGCAGCGCCCTTCGCGGCGGGATTGGGCGGCTTCGTCTTCGGCTTCTTCTGCGTGCGGCTCTCGGGCGTCTACGCGGCGATGCTGACGCTGGCCTTCGCGCAGATCGCCTGGTCCACCGCCTTCCAATGGGTCGAGCTGACGGGCGGCGACAACGGCATTCTCGGCGTCTGGCCGAGCGCCTGGGCGCAATCGAAGCTGGCCTACTACTACCTCGCGCTGGTCCTCTGCGTGGCGGCGACGCTGCTGCTGCGCCGCGCCATCTTCGCCCCCTTCGGCTACGCGCTGCGCGCCGGCCGCGACAGCCCGCTGCGCGCCGAGGCCATCGGCATCGACGGCTTTCGCATCCGCTGGTTCGCCTTCGTCCTGGCGGCTGTCGCGGCGGGCATCGCGGGCGGGCTCTTTGCCTATGCCAAGGGCAGCGTCTTTCCGACCTATATGAACATCTCGCGATCCGTGGATGCGCTGCTGATGGTGCTGCTCGGCGGTGTGCGGACGGTGAGCGGACCGATCCTCGGCGCGCTGGCCTACACCTGGCTGCACGAGCAGCTCATGCGGGCCTTCGACCTGTGGCGCCTGTTCCTGGGCACGATCATCCTGGCGCTGGTGCTGTTCTTCCCGCAGGGTCTCGCGGGCGCGTTGCAGCGCGGAGAGCGACGCTCATGACCGCGACGCAGCCGGGGACCGGCGGCGTGAATCGGCCGCGCGCCGAAGCCACGCTGGAGGTTCGCGACCTGCACAAATCCTTCGGCGGCGTGCAGGCCGTGTCCGGCGTGTCACTCAGCGTCGCGGCGGGCGAACTCCTCGCGCTGATCGGCCCCAACGGCGCGGGCAAGTCCACCTGCTTCAACATGCTGAACGGCCAGCTCCGCCCCGATCGCGGCTCGGTGACGCTGCGCGGGCAGGAGATCACCGGCCTCGCCCCGCGCCGCATCTGGCGGATGGGCGTGGGCCGCACCTTCCAGATCACGGCGACCTTCGCCTCCATGTCCGTGCTGGAGAACATCCAGATGGCGCTGCTCAGCCACGCGCGCCGGATCTTCGACATCTGGAGCCCTGTCGCGAAGGAGGACCCTGCGCGCGCCATGACGCTGCTCGACCGCGTCGGCATGTCGGCACAGGCCGGGCGGCCCTGCGGCGTTCTCGCCTATGGCGACCTCAAGCGCGTCGAGCTCGCCATCGCGCTGGCCAACGACCCCGCGCTCCTCCTCATGGACGAGCCCACCGCCGGCATGGCCCCGGCCGAGCGTGTGGCGCTGATGGAGCTCACAGCCAACATCGCGCGCGAGGGCGGCATCGCCGTCCTCTTCACCGAGCACGACATGGACGTGGTCTTCGCCCATGCCGACCGGGTCCTGGTCCTCGACCGCGGCAAGCCCATCGCCGAGGGCATCCCCGCCGAGGTCCGCCGCGACCCCCGCGTGCGCGAGGTGTATCTCGGCACCGGCGCGACCCACGGCTACACGTGATGCTCGAGATCTGCGACCTGCATGCCCATTACGGCCGCGCGCACATCCTGCAGGGTGTGACGCTCCAGGCGCGCGAGGGCGAGGTGCTGGCGCTGCTCGGCCGCAACGGCGCGGGCAAGAGCACGACCATGAAATCC
>JAQGHZ010000353.1 GCA_028291485.1 Rubritepida sp.
TGCGCAAGCGCGCCCGCATCACGCACCGGCTGGAGGAGATGAGCGTCGCCTCCTCCATCGGCGCGCTGCGCGAGGCCGAGGTGGTGATCCTGGTGCTCGATGCCCTGCTGGGGCTGGAGGAGCAGGACATCCGCATCGCCCGGCTCGCCGAGCGAGAGGGCCGTGCGGTCGTGATCGCGCTGAACAAGTGGGACGCGGACGAGGATCGGGTTGCGGCACGCCAGCGCATCTCGGACACGCTGGAGACCTCGCTGAACCAGCTGCGCGGCATCGAGGTGGTGACCATCTCGGCCGCCACGGGCGCGGGCGTGGACAAGCTGATGCCCGCCGTCCGCCGCACGCATGAGCGCTGGAACCGCCGCATCGGCACCGGCGCGCTGAACCGCTGGTTCGCTCATATGCTCGAGAAGCATCAGCTGCCGCTGGTCGAAGGACGCCGGCTCAAGCTGCGCTACGCCACCATGCCCAAGGCGCGGCCGCCGACCATCACCCTCTTCGGCACGCGTGCCGAGCAGCTGCCGCAGGAATACCAACGCTACCTGCTGAACGGCTTCCGCGAGGAATTCGACATGCCGGGCGTGCCGATCCGGCTGCAGTTGCGGGGGACGGAGAATCCCTACGGGGAAGAAGGCGAGAAGGCTTAGCCGGACCGGCCCCGACGCGGGGCAGCCTTTCGGAAAACACCGAAGGGTTTCGCCCGGCCTTGCGTCTAGGCTCCCTCTCCCCAAGGAGGAAAGCCGCCATGAGCGCCGCCTATGAAACCTTCCGCGACCTGCACACCAAGGGTTGCTTCGTCATGCCCAACCCCTGGGATGGCGGCTCGGCGGTGCTGCTGGCGCGCGAGGGCTTTCCGGCGCTCGCCTCCACCTCGCTCGGCATCGCCTTCGCCATGGGCGTGCCCGACGGCCGCGCGGCGCTGAGCCGCGAGGTCTCCATCGACAACGCCGCGACGATTTTTCGACTCACCGGCCTGCCGGTGAACGGGGATCTCGAGGACGGCTTCGGCCCCTCGCCCGAGGATTGCGTGGCGACCGTCGAGGCCTCCATCGCGGCGGGCCTCGCCGGCCTCGGCATCGAAGACACGACCGCCAATCCCGCCGACCCGATCCACGGCTTCGACGCGGCTGTCGCGCGCATCAAGGCTGCCGCCAAGGCGGCGCGCGGGAAAATCGTGCTCACCGGCCGGACGGACAATTTCCTCAACGGCCGCCCCGACCTGGACGACACCATCCGCCGCCTCCAGGCCTTCGCCGAGGTCGGCGCGGACGTGCTCTACGCGCCCGGCCTGCCCGACATGGCCGCCATCGAGGCGGTGGTGAAGGCGGTGTCGCCCAAGCCGGTGAACGTGGTCTTCGGCCCGCGCAGCGGCCCGGTGCCGCTCGCGGTGCTGGCGGCGGCCGGCGTGCGCCGTGTCTCGCTCGGCGGCTCGCTCTACCGCCAGGCGATGGGCGCGATGGTCGGCGCGGCGCGTCGGCTCAAGGCCGGCGACTTCGACATCATGGGCGGGGCGCCTACCAGCGCCGAGGTCACGAAGCTGTTGCCGCCCTTCGGCTGACCTCGTCCGTCCCTGCGTCCCTCTTAGAGATTGCGGCCCGACACCGCAGTATCCGGCGCGACGAAGGGCGGCGCGCCGTGCGCCGCGATGGCCGGCACTCGAGGGCGGAACTCCATATGATCAACAAGATCGTCGACACGCTGGCCGAGGCCTTGTCCGGCGTGAAGGACGGATCCACGGTCCTCATCGGCGGCTTCGGCAGCGCCGGCCAGCCGGACGAACTCATCGAGGCCCTCATCGAGCAGGGCGCCAAGGACCTCACCTGCGTGGCCAACAATGCCGGCACGGGGCATGCGGGGCTCGCCCGCCTGATGGAGTTGGGCCGCGTCCGCAAGATCATCTGCTCCTTCCCGCGCAGCGCCGGCAGCGTCGTGTTCGAGGAGCTGTACCGCGAGGGCAAGATCGAGCTGGAGATCGTGCCCCAGGGCACCATGGCCGAGCGCATGCGCGCCGCCGGCGCCGGCATCCCGGCCTTCTTCACCGCAACCTCGCACGGCACGCTGCTCGCCAAGGGCAAGGAGGAGCGCGAGTTCGAGGGTCGCAACTACGTGATGGAGCGCTGGCTCAAGGCCGACGTGGCGTTGATCGAGGCCTGGAAGGCCGACCGCTGGGGCAATCTCGTCTACAACCAGTCGGGCCGGAACTTTAACCCGGTGATGGCGACCGCGGCCGAGCTCACGATCGTCCAGACGCAGCATATCGTGGAGCTGGGCGAGCTGGATCCGGAGGCGGTCGCGACGCCGGGGCTCTATGTGAATCGCGTGGTGCGGGTGGATCGCGGCGCTCCCTGGGCGCCGTGATACGGCGCTGTGGATGCGAGAGGGCTCCTGCCCTCTCGCGCTCACCCGCCAGGGCTTTTAGCCCTGGACAAACCTGGGATTCCTGCTGAGGGAGCCTGAGGGGGCCAAGGCCCCCTCGACGTCGCTCCCGTATCACGCCGCCGGCCGCCGCCAGTGCAGCGCCGCCGCCTTCAGCTCGCGCGCCCGCGCCATCGCGCGGGCCCGCGTCTCCTCCTCCGGCGTGATCTCCGCCATGTTGCGCGCCAGCAGCGCCATCGTCGCTTCGCCCGCCTTCAGCAGCGGCAGGCGGGGCGTCGGCGCACACAGGCTCAGCAGGTGCAGCGCCGCCTTCACCGGGACCGGATTGGTCTCGGCAAAGAGGGCCGCATGCAGCGGCGCCAGCAGGTCGCGCAATTCGCCGAAGCGATGCAGATCGCCCGCCCGCCATGCGTCGTCGAGCGCGGCGCAGAGGGCGGGCGTGACATTGGCGGTCACCGAAACGCAGCCCATGCCCCCCATGGCCAGATGCGCCGCCGCGGTGCCGTCATCGCCGGAGAACTGGAGAAGTTCCGGGCCGCAGAGCCCCCGCAGCCGCGTGGGCCGCGCGAGGTCAGCGGTCGCGTCCTTGATCGCGGCGATCGCGCCCTCCTCCCAAAGTCGGGCGATGGTCTCGTCCGTGAAGGCGACGGCGGCGCGCGAGGGCACGTCGTAGAGCATCACCGGCAAACCGCTGCGCGAGACGACGGCGCGGATATGCGCGCGCAGCCCCTCCTGTCCCGGCCGCACATAGGGCGGCGCGGCGACCAGCAGGCCGGCGGCACCGGCATGGCCTGCCGCTTCGGCGAGGGCCACCGCGGATTCCGTGCAGGGCGCGCCGATGCCCGCGATCACCGGCACGCGGCCGGCCACGGCTTCGATGACGGCGTGCAGCGCGCGTGTCTGCTCGTCGGGCCGCATCGCGGGCGCCTCGCCCGTGGTGCCGCAAACCACGAGGGCGGCGGCGCCGCGCAGCACGGCGCGGTCGGCGAGATCCGCGAGGGCAAGAAGGTCCAGCTCCAGCGAGTCCGGATCGAAGGGTGTCACCAAAGCGGGGATGGAGCCGCGCAGCTCGGCAAAGGATCTCATCGGGCGGCTCCGTAGCGGCAGAGCAACAGCACCGCGCCATTCGCGCCGGCTTGCCGCCGCACGCGGGAGAAGCCGTATTCGTGCAGGCGCAGGCGCAGGGCGCGTGCCGTCTTGGCGGCGGCGCCCCGCAGCATCAGCGCGAGCCGGCCGTCGCGGCCCAGCGCGCGGCGGGCGCTTTCGGCCACCGCGACGGCCTCGGCCTGGCTCGCGACGTCCTCCGCGACCACGAGGTCGGCGGCCTCCGGATGGCGCGGCGGCACCGCCAGGCTCACCGCAGAGCGGCAGCCGTGGCGCAGCGCGGAGCAGAGCAGCTCCGGCCCACCGTGCACGAGCAGCAATCGGTCCTCGGGACGAGCCTCGACGAGATCGAGAAGATCGCCGAGGGGGTTGAAATGGGCAGGGTGATCAGGGTCTGGCATGGTCCTCTCCATGCCGGGGAAGCTGCGCCCGGGAGGCGTCGCCGCGCGATGCGGTTCGCGGCCCCGCCCCGTAAGGGACTCATCAAGATCCAAACCCATCCGGAGCCGGGCATCTGGCCGGCTCCGGGTGGATCTGAACCTAGTGTCCTGCCCCCGAAGTTCGCCGCTCTTCGCGGCGGAGTTCGGGGATAAGCAGGCCACAGAAAAACCAAGCTAGTGGCATGAAGATGGAGGTCGTCGCATAGCGGCGAACTTCAGATTCAGGACACTAGCGCGACGCTGGACCTGTGTGTGCCGCGGGCCTAGCTTCGCCCCTCTAAGGAGGATCCTCGAATGCCATATAGCCGCACCGACATGGCCGCCAAGGCCGCCGCCGATATTCCGGAGGGCTGGGTGGTCAATCTGGGCATCGGCATGCCGACCCTCATCGCCAACGAGGTTCCGCTCGAGCGCGAGGTCATCTTCCAGTCCGAGAACGGCGTGCTGGGCATGGGCCCCGCCCCCGAGAAGGGCAAGGAAACCCCCTGGCTGATCAATGCCGGCAAGCAGTTCGTCACGCTGCGTCCAGGCGGTTCCTTCTGCCATCATGCCGACAGCTTCGCGATGATCCGCGGCGGGCATATCGACCTCTGCGTGCTCGGCGGATTCGAGGTCGCGGAGAATGGCGACCTCGCCAACTGGGCCACCAGCGAGAACGACACGGCGCCCGCGGTCGGCGGCGCGATGGACCTCGGCGCCGGCGCCAAGCGGCTCTGGGTGGTGATGGATCACACGACCAAGGACGGCCGTTCCAAGATCGTCGAGAAGTGCGGCTATCCGCTGACGGCGCTGGGCAATGTCTCGCGCGTCTACACCAACCTCGCCGTGCTGGACGTAGTGCAAGGCCTCGGCTTCGTCGTGCGCGACATCGCCGACGGCATCAGCCTGGAAGAGCTGCAGGCGAAGAGCTCCGCCAAGCTCCACACCCGGGCATGAGGACGCGGGCATGAGCGCCTCCGCCGCCGGCGTGGCGCCCTTCGCGGGCGA
The DNA here is from genome assembly GCA_028291485.1 of Rubritepida sp. Taxonomy (GTDB): domain Bacteria; phylum Pseudomonadota; class Alphaproteobacteria; order Acetobacterales; family Acetobacteraceae; genus Roseococcus. The sequence continues at coordinate 4,905 of JAQGHZ010000353.1, forward strand.
CCGCGCCCAGAGCATCGAGATGATCCGCGATTCCGCGCGCGGATTGCTCGGCGCGGAGATGGCGCGCGTGCGCAAGCTGCGCTTCACCGAGCCAGGATTCGATCCCGCCTTGCTGCGCCAGATGGGCGAGGCGGGCTGGATCGGCCTCGCCGTTCCGGAAGAAGCCGGCGGCACGGGCCTCGGCATGGGCGAGATGGTCGCGCTGGCCGAGGAGATGGGCCGCTCGCTGGCACCGGAGCCGCTGATCGGTTGCGCGCTCTCGGCGCATCTGCTGGCCGCCGCCGGCGCCGCCGAATTGTTGGGCCAATTGCTTGCCGGCGAGACCGTGGTGCTCACCGCCTGGCAGGATCGCGCGAACACGCTGTCGCTGGCCTCTACGCCCGATGGCGCGCGCAGCTTCGTGCCGATGGCGGCCGGTGCCACGCATATCCTCTGGCCCGTCGCCGATGGTAACAGCGTGATGCTGCACGTGCTGATGCGCGACCAGGTCGAGATCACGGTCGAGTCCACGCAGGATGGCGGTCATCTCGGCACCATCGTGCCGAAGCCCTGGACCGGCCATGGTCCGGGCACGCACATCGCCGACGACGTGAACGCCGCGCTGGCCGAGGCGCTGGACCGCGCCGCGCTCGCCACCGCGGCCTCGATGCTCGGCGGCATGGAGGCAAGCTTCGCGATGACGCTCGACTATCTCCGCACGCGGCAGCAGTTCGGCAAGATCATCGGCACCTTCCAGTCGCTGCAGCACAAGGCGGCGGATGCGAAGATGCAGATCGCCCTCACCCGCGCCGCCGTCGAGCAGGCCGCCGCCGCGCTGGATGACGGCCTAGCGGGCGATGCGGCCAAGGCCATCGTCAGCCGCGCCAAGGCGCGTGCCAGCGAGGCGGGCATGCTCGTCGCCCAGGCCTGCGTGCAGCTGCATGGCGGCATCGGCTACACCGACGACTACGATGTCGGCCTCTACATGCGCCGCGCCATGGTGCAGGCCCCTGCCCTCGGCGGCGCCGCGCTGCACCGCAAGCGCTTCATGGCCCTCGCGCCGGAGACCGAAGAATGAACGATATGACGGATACCCCGCGCATGCGGATCGCCGAGGAACGTCACGGCGCCGTGCTGGTGCTGACGCTCGACTACCCCGCCCGCAAGAACGCGCTCGCCGTCCCGCTGCGCAAGGAGCTGGAGGACGCGATCGAGCGCGCCAGCGCCGACAGCAGCATCCGCGCGCTGATCCTCACGGGGTCCGAGGGCACCTTCTCCGCCGGGGGCGACATCTCCGGCATGGACATCGACAGCGCCTATGACGGGCGCGAGCGCATGCGCCGCACGCACCGGATGGTGCGCATCATGGCGCGCGGCAACCTGCCGATGGTCGCGGCCGTCGAAGGCTGGGCGGTGGGCGCGGGGCTCTCGCTCGCGCTGCTCTGCGACACCATCGTCGCGGCCGAGGATGCGCGCTTCATGGCGGGCTTCCACAAGATCGGGCTGATGGCCGACATGGGCATGCCCGCGCTGCTGCCGGCCCGCATCGGCGTCGGCCGCGCGCGCGACATGCTGCTGCACCACACGCAGGTGAGCGGCGCCGAGGGCAAGGCCATCGGCCTCGTCGACTATGTCGTGCCGCCGGGCAAGGCGCTCGAGGTCGCGATGGAGAAGGCGCAGTTCCTGGCCAAGGAAGCGCCGCTACCGATCGCCTACACGAAGCAGTGGTTCGCAGATGAGCTGGAGCGCGCGCTGGCGCGTGAGGTGGATTTCCAGGCCGCACTCTTCGTGACGCAAGATTTCAAGGAGGGGCGCGCGGCGTTTCTCGAGAAGCGGAAGCCGGTCTTCAAGGGCAAGTAGACCGGTCGAAAACGCCGGGCGTGACTTCGCTGCGTTGCAACGACACTTGCTGTCCCCTAACCTTTCCATCTTGCGTCACAATGACGCTCAGGCCGGGATTCGGAGGGGAGAGCAGCATCGGGTGAGCACCGTGCTCGACTGGCAACTCGCCGTCCGGGGCGCCCCGGGATGAGCGGCGTCCAAGGGGGCACCCAAGGGCTCGACACCCAAGGGCTCGACACCAGGCGCCAGACGGCGCAGCGCGTGCTCCTGCCGCTCGGTGGGGTGCTGCTCATTGTCGCCGCGCTCGCCGCCATTGCCCTCTATGCCTACCAGGCCAACCGACGGGGCGCCCTGGCGCTGACCGAGGAATTGCTGGCCGACCTGCAGTCGCGCATCGGGCGCGAGGTGGAGATCTTCTTCCTCTCCTCCGAGCGGGCCGCGCGCCTCACGCGGGAGCTCTTCCGCGGCGAGGACGTGCGCGGCGGGGACCGCGAGGTGCTGGACCGCTTCGGCCGCGCCATGCTGACCGAGCTGCAGCAGGTCTCGCTCTTCATGGCGGCGGACAAGGAAGGAAACTATCTCGCCCTGCGTCGGCGCTCCGAGGGGGGGTACGCCTCCTTCGTCGTCCGCAATTCCCCGGGCCCGCGCCGCCTGAGCCAGCGGATCATCGACGGGAACGGCCTCGTCCTCGGCGAGGAGGACCAGGCCGAGAACGGCTTCGACCCGCGCGACCGCCCCTGGTACCGCGCCGCCGTGGAGATAGACGACGAGGCCTGGACGGAGCTCTACCGCTTCTTCTCCGACCGCATGATCGGCGTGACGGTCGCCACCGCCATCCGGCGGCCGCCCTCGCCCGAGCCGCTCGGCGTCATCGCCCTCGACATCTCGCTGCAGTCGCTCTCCGCCTTCCTCGCGAGCATCGAGGTCGCGCGCCATGGCCAGGTGGTGATCATCGACCGCAACGGCCGCGTCGTCGCGCATCCCGATTTCGCCGTCACCCTGCGGACCGCCGACGATGGCGAGACGCCGCTGCGGCTGGACGAGCTGGGAGACCCCGTGCTCGCCCGCGCCTTCGACCGCACGCGGCTGGATGGCGACTTCCGCTCCGTCGAGACGATCGATGGCCGCCGCCACATCATCATGACCGCCTCCCTGCGCGACCAGGCCGTTTCCGGCTGGCGCCTGCTCATCGCCGTGCCCGAAAGCGACTTCACGGGCTTCGTGGACACGAACTCGCGCGACGTGCTCGCCATGTCGCTGGGCGTGGTGGCCGTGGTGCTCGGCCTCGCGCTCCTGCTCATCCGCCAGGGCCTGCGGGCGGACCGCGCCGCGCGCCACCTGCTGCGCGAGCGCGCCAGCATCGCCACCCAGTCCGCGGCCTTCGCCGAGCTCGCCGATTCCCGCGCACTCTTCGATCCCGGCTCCCCACTGCCGCCGGAGCTCACCGAGCGCCTGGCACGGGTGGCGGGCGCCGTCCGCGCCTGCATCTGGCGCCTGTCGCCCGACGGCCACAGCCTCGTCCTGGAGGATGGCTTCGACGCCGAGGGCGCGGGCCATACACACGATGCCCGGCTGCTGCGGGAGGAGATGCCCGCCTTCTTCTCCCGCCTCGCGGCCGGCCAGCCCATCGCCGCGGAGGACGCCGCCCATCGCCCCGAGACGGCTGCCCTGCACCGGACCTGGCTCGGTCCGCTCGGCACCCGGGGCATCCTCGCGGTGCCCATCCAGCATGGCGCGCGCAACCTCGGCGTCGTCTGGGTCGAGGACGCCCGCCGCGGCGGTGGCGCGCTGCAATTCCTGAGCGCGGTGGCGAGCCTGCTGGCCGTCCGCGCGGCGGGCGGCGCAACAAGGCTCGCGGAGCGCGCGGCGGCCGTCCAGGCTCTGGAGCCCGAGGCCCCGGAGCCGGAAGCCGCGACGAGCTTCCTCGACACCGCGCTCTGCGCCTCGCTCGGACGGGAGCTCCATTGCGAGGTCTATCCACAGGCGGCCGTCCTGATCCTGCGCTTCACCGACGCCATGGCGCTCGCCGGCCGGCGCGGGGGCGGCGCCGCGGGCATCCTGTTCGAACCCATCGCCCACCAGCTGGAGCGAGCCGCGGGCCGGAACGGAGTCACCCATCTCAGGGTGCTCGGAAATCACGTCCTGGCCGCCTCCGGCCTCGGCGCGGAGCCGGACCCCGCCGCGGCCGCCCAGGTCGCGGGCTTCGCGCTGGCCGCGCGCGAGCTGTGCACCGGGCTCTTCGAGGAAGCGGGGGGCGAGCCCGCCTTCCGCATCGGCATGGACCTCGGCATCGCCTTCGGCGGCCGCATCGGCGCCGGCGAGGGCTTCCTGAACATCTGGGGCGAGGCCGTGACGCTCGCGGACCACATGGCGGACAGCGCGCCCCTGGGCGGAATCCAGGCGACCGCGGCATTCTACGCCGCCGTCTCCGGCCGCTTCCTCTTCCGCCCGCGCGGCGCCTTCCTCATGCCGCGCCAGGGCCGCAAGTCCAGCTACGTGCTCGCGGCGGCGCTCTGATGCTCGCGACCCTCGGCAGGCCCGTCCGGCGGAGCTTCCTGGAGCTGCTGCACGTGCTCGCCCTCTGCGTGCACGTCGCCGCCTGGGCGATGCGCCCCATCGGCCGGCCGCTGCCCGAGCGGCGGGAGTTCTTCCGGCGGCTGAGCCAGGCGCTCCTCGGCGGGCTGATGCCGGTCCTCGTCCTCGGCGTGCTGATCGGCGTGGGCCTGGTCTTCCAGGGGATCAGCTGGGCCGGCGTGGCGGACCAGCGCGGGCTGCTGGCAAGCGTGCTGGTGACGGTGCTGGTGCGGGAGCTGGCGCCCGTACTGATCGCGACCCTCATCCTCGGCCGCTCCGGCATCGCGGTCGCCGCCGAGCTGGGTGCGCTGCGCACCAGCGGGGCGGAGCGCGCGCTGGCGCTGCAGGGCGTGGACCTCGTCCGGCTCTACGCTGCGCCGGCCGCCGTCGCGCAGGCGCTGGCCTGCCTCGCGCTCGGGATCGTCTTCGTCGCCGTCGCGCTGATCTCCGGCAGCGCCTTCGCGGCACTCCTGGGCGGCCAGCCGGAGGCCCTCCTCGGCTCGCTGGACGACGTGCTCCGGGCCATGCGCCCCGCGGACGTGCTGATCTTTCCCGCGAAGCTCCTCGTCACCGGCGGCCTCGTCGGCGCCGTCGTCGCGCACACCGCCCTCACCGCGCCGAGGAACCTGCGGACCGCGCAGCTCCTCCCCGCCTGCTTCATCCGGGGGGTGCTGGCCATCCTCTGCTCCTCCGTGGCGCTGAGCCTCGCCGCATGAGCGCGACCCTGCCGCCCGCGCTGGAGCTCATCGACGTCCGCACCGCGGAGGCCGGCGAGCGCTTCTCGCTCACCCTGCGGCAGGGAGAGATCGCGCTGATCCAGGCCGAGGAGACAGGCCGGCTCTCCCGCTTCACCGAGATCTGCCTCGGCGCGCTTCCCGCCGCCGGCGGCGAGGTCAGGGTGTTCGGCCAGGACTGGAGCATGCTCCGCCCGGAGGAGGTGCGGCGCCAGCGGGCCCGCATCGGTGTCACCTTTCTGGACGGGGGCTGGCCGCCGCAGCTTTCGGTGGCGGAGAGCGTCACGCTGCAAGCCCTGCAGAACGGGGAGCGTGACGACGAGTCGCTGCGCGAGCGCGCGAGCGAGCTCTGCCGGCGCTTCGGCCTGCCGGGGCTGCCGCTCCATCTGCCCGAGCGCCTCGCGCCGGCCGAGCTCGCCGCCGCCGCCTGCGCCCGGGCCCTGCTGATGCGGCCGCGGCTGTTGATCCTCGAGCGGCCGCTGCTCGGCGGCCGGGTGAACGAGCTGCGCATGCCGCTGCTGGACGCCATTGCGGCGGCCTACCCCGCCGCCTGCGTCTGGCTCACCGCCAGCCTCTCCTACTGGACGGACGAGGCGATCCCGGCCGCGCATCGCTACCGCCTCGGCCAGCAGGGCCTGACGCGCGTGCGGGCCCTCACGGCATGAGCCCAGGGGCATGAGCGCCGGCCGCCCCTGGCGCGCGCGGATGAGCGGCGACGAATGGACCGGCCTCGTCGTCCTGCTGGCGGTGGTGGTCTTCCTCGGCGCCGTGCTGCAGGCCGGCGTGCTGCGGGACTGGCTGACGCCCTCGGCGACGCTGCGCGTCCTGCTGCCCGATGCGGGGATCGGCGGGCTGTCCGTGGGCGCGGAGGTGGAGGTGCTGGGCACGCGCGCCGGCACGGTGCGCCGCGTGGTGATTGCGCCGGCCTCCCGCCTCTATGCCGAGGTGCATCTGGACGAGCAGGCCAAGGCCTTCATCCGGCGGGATTCCGTCGCGACCATCCGCCGGCGCTACGGCGTGGCGGGCGCCGCCTTCCTGGACATCACGCGCGGGACCGGCGTGCAGCTCGACTGGAATCTCGCGGTGATCGAGGCGAACACCGACCGTGCGCCGACCGAGACGATGGGCGCCATCTTCGACGAGCTGCGCGCCAAGGTGACGCCCATCCTCGACGATCTCGGCCAGGCCGCGCGCAGCCTGGCCCAGGCGGCCGGGCGGATCGAACGCGGCGAAGGCCTGGTGGGCCGGCTCCTGTCGGATGACGAGATGAGCGGGCAGGTGCGCGACGTCCTGACCGATGTGCGCGGCATGGTGGACACGCTCGGCCGCGCGCTGGCGAGCGTGGAAACAGCCGCGGCCGATGGAGCACGCCTGACCGGCAGCCTGAACGGGCCGCAGGGCGTGCCGGCGCTGCTGCGCCGCGCCGATGGCATGATGGCCGACCTCCAGCGCGTGACCCGCGAGCTCGCGCGCGTGGCGCCGCGCGGCCAGCCCATCCTGCGCGGCGCGGAGGAGAGCGTCGCGGGCGTGCCGGCGCTGCTGCTCCAGGCTCAATCGACGGCGCGCGAGCTGGAGCAACTGACGGCGCAGCTTCGCGGCCTGTGGTTCCTGGGCGGCGGCGCCACGCCGCCCGCGCCCGAACGCCAGCGCGTCCCTGTGGAGCGCATCCGGCCGTGAGGCGCCTGGTCTTCCTCCTGCTGCTCGCCGCCTGCTCCTCGCGCAGCCCCTCGCCGCCTCCGGCGCAGTCCGACGAAGCGCTGGACCAGCAGCTCCGGGTGGGAAGCCTCGCGCTGGAGGCCGGACGCTACGAGGAGGCGGCGCGCCTTTTCGACCGTGCCCTCATCCGTGCCCGCGAGCGCGATTCCCCCGGCGAGATCGCCGATGCCGCGACGGGGCGCAGCGCGGCACTGCTGGGGCACGGCCAGGCGGCAGAGGCCGCGCGGCAATCCTCCTCCGCCGCCGAGGACCTGCGCCGGCGCGGCGCGCCCGTGCCGGCCGAGCTGACGCTCGCCGAGGCCGTGGCGCGCTTCCGCCTCCAGGAGTTCGACGCGGCGGTGGTGCTGCTCGTCCCCCTGCGCGCCTCGCCGGACCGGGACGCGATGCTGCGCGCCAGCTTCATCGAGGGGCTGGTCGCGGGCGCGCGGCGCGACCCCGCCACGCTCGCGGCGGCCCGCGCGCGGATCGGGACGCCCGAGGTTACCGGCTTCCGCGCCGATGCCGCGGAGCTCGCCGCCATCGCCGCGCTGATGGATCGCGACGCACCCGTGGCTCTGGCGGAGGCCGGGCGTGCGGCCGAGCTGCGCCGCGACGCCTTGGACTACCGCGGCGTCGGCCGCGCGCTCGAGCTGTCCGCCGACGCCGCGCGCCAGGCCGGCCTGGGGGAGCGGGAGGCGGATTTCGCCCTGCGCGCCGCGCTCGGCGCCAGCTCGCGCGGGGACAAGGCGGAGGCGAGGCGCCTCATGCTGCGTGCCCGCGCGGCCACGTCCGATCCCGGTATGCGCGCGACCGTCACGCGAGAGCTCGCAGCCCTCGACGCGCGCTGAGCGCGCGCCGCGAGGCCGAAGAGTCGCCCAGGCCGGCGATTTGCCGGTAAACTCGGGGACCGGGAGGGCTCGCCCTCGCTGCCCCAGGAGGAAAAGATATGAACGCCATCGCCGGCCGCGAGCCCGCAGACCTCAACGCCCTCCCCGACGACGCCTTCCGCGCGCATATCCGCGCCTGGATCGAGGCCAACTACCCCGCCGAGATCCGCAATCCGGAAAAGCGCCTCCACTGGGAGGAGAACAAGGTCTGGTACTTCAAGCTCGCCGAGAAGGGCTGGCTCGCCCCCGGCTGGCCGCGCGAGTTCGGCGGCCTCGGCCTGCTGCCCGCCAAGCAGATCATCTTCACCGAGGAGCTGGAGCGCCACGGCTGCGCGCGCTGCAACGACCACGGCATCATCATGCTGGGGCCCCTGGTCATCCGCTACGGCACGGACGAGCAGAAGCAGCACTATCTCCCGAAGATCCTGAGCGGCGAGCACATCTGGTGCCAGGGCTATTCCGAGCCGAATTCCGGCTCGGACCTCGCCTCGCTGCGCACCGAGGCCGTTGATGCCGGCGACCATTACGTGGTGACCGGCCAGAAGATCTGGACCACGCTCGCGCAGGACGCCAACTGGATTTTTCTCCTGGTCCGCACCGACAAGGCGGCGAAGAAGCAGGAAGGGATCTCCTTCCTCCTCGTCGATATGACCACGCCCGGCATCACCGTGCGTCCCATCATCAACCTCGAGATGCATGACGAGTTCTGCGAGGTCTTCTTCGACAATGTGAAGGTGCCCAAGGCCAACCTGGTCGGCCAGCTCAACAAGGGCTGGGACATGGCCAAGGCGCTGCTCTCCTTCGAGCGCATCTACCTCGGCTCGCCCCGCCAGAGCGCCTATGCGCTGACCCGCCTCAAGCATCTCGCCGAGCGCATGGGCGTGGCCGAGGAGGCCAGCTTCCAGGAACGCTACGCCCGCCATCGCTGCGACCTGGAGGACCTCAAGGCCCTCTACGGCCGCTATGTCGAGGTCCTGAAGCAGGGCCGCCCGCTGGGTGCGGACGTCTCGCAGCTCAAGGTCATCCAGTCGGAGCTCTTCCAGCGCATCAGCGAGACCATGCTGGAAGTGGCGGGCGAGAATGCCGGGCTCTTCGGACCGATGGAGGGCAACCGGAACCTGAACCCCGGCGCGCTCTACATCCAGGCGCGGCCGACCTCGATCTACGGCGGCACCAACGAGATTCAGCGGAACATCATCAGCAAGAACGTGCTGGAGCTGCCGGGCTGAGGGTCCGCCTCAGCAGGCCTCGCGCTTCAGCAGCTTCTCCGCATCCGCCATGGTCCGCACCACGGTGAAGATGCGACGCGGGAAGTGCAGCGCGCAGGCGCGAATCCAGAGCGGCAGGCCCAGGTCCGGCGAGACGAAGATCGCGTAGCGGCCCGTGTCGCGCTCGTCGGCGATCGTGGCATAGGCGCGGGCGAACTGCGTCATGTCGTCGTGGCTGACCGTGCCGTGGTAAATTCGCATGTCGTAAAGCCAGTCGTAGCCCACGGCCTCCGGGTGCTGGTCGATCCAGCCCTGCATGGCGGCCATGAAGGCAGGCCCGTTGGTGCTGATGGCGAAGCGCATCACGAGCCTGCGCCGATCCGCTTGCGGATCAACCCGCATCGTCGCGCCAGCTTCCATAACCCCTGCCCCCCCTCGGCCATCCGCGGCGCAGGATACATGACCCTACCTGGTTGACCAGGAAGCTTCCCATGCCGAAGGATCACGAATTAATCCGAAGGAGCCTGCGATGCCCGATCTCTGGCGGCTGGATGCAACGGAAGTGGCGCGACGCGTCCAATCCCGCGAGGTCTCGGCCCGCGAGGTGACTCTCTCCGCGCTCTCGCGACTCGACGCGGTGAACCCGCGGCTCAACGCCGTGGTGCAGACCATGCCGGAGGAGGCGCTGGCCGCGGCCGATGCGGTGGACCAGGCCCTCGCGCGCGGCGAAACGCCCGGGCTGCTGGCCGGCGTGCCGGTCACCATCAAGGTGAACACCGACCAGAAGGGCTTCGCGACCACCAACGGCCTCAAGCTCCAGGCCGACCACCGCGCGACGGAGGACAGCCCCGTCGTGTCGAACCTGCGCAAGGCGGGCGCCGTCATCATCGGGCGGACCAACACGCCGGCCTTCTCGCTGCGCTGGTTCACCTCGAACGACCTTCATGGCGAGACCTGGAACCCGCGCGACAAGGGGCTCACGCCCGGCGGCTCCTCGGGCGGCGCGGCCTCGGCCACGGCAGCCGGCATCGGCGCGATCGGACATGGCACCGACATCGGCGGCTCGGTGCGCTACCCGGCCTATGCCTGCGGGATCCACGGGCTGCGGCCCACCCTCGGGCGCATCCCGGCCTGGAATCCGAGCCTGCCGGACCGCGACATCGGCCCTCAGCTCATGGCGGTGAGCGGCCCGCTGGCCCGGACCATCCCCGACCTGCGACTCGCGCTGGCGGCGATGAGCGCCCACGACGCGCGGGATCCCTGGTGGGTGCCGGCGCCGCTCGAGGGCCCGCCGGCGCCGAAGCGCGCGGCGCTCTGCGTGGCGCCCGAAGGAATGAAGGTCGCGCCAGCCGTCGCCGCGGCGCTGCGTGATGCGGCCGCCCGGCTGCTCGCGGCCGGCTGGGAGGTCGAGGAGGTGGCGGAAGTGCCGCCGCTGCGCGAGCCCGCCCGGCTGCAGGCACAGCTCTGGCTCGCGATGCTCCCGCGCGGCGGCATGGCCCTGGCCGAGCGCGAGGGCGAGGCGGCCTCGCTGGCCATCTTCGGCCACATGACCGCGCTAAGCCCGCAGCCCGGCCTCGTCGAGTTCCAGGACGCGTTCACGGCACGGATGGCCTTTCTGCGCGCCTGGATGCTGTTCTTCGAGCGCTACCCGGTGGTGATCGTGCCGGTCTCGGGCGAGCTGCCCTTCGCCAACCACGCCGACCAAGGCGGCGCCGACGCCTTCCGCGCCATCGTCGAGGCGCAACTCGTGCAGGTCGGACTGCCGTTGCTGGGGCTGCCTGGTCTGACCGTCTCGACGGGAATGGTGGGCCAGGCGCCGGTGGGCGTGCAGCTCCTCGGCGGCCGCTACCGCGAGGACCTGCTGCTCGCGGCCGGCGAGGACATCGCGGCCGGGGGGACGCCCCCCTCGCCCATCGATCCGGAGTGGGATTAGACGGGGCCATGCGCGCCCTCCTCCTGCTGCCGCTCCTCGCCGCCTGTGCCGCCCCGCCCTCGGAAGGGACCGGCGGCTGCGACGGCCGGATCCAGGTGCGCAACGCCGCGCCCATCGCGGTGGAGCAGCTCTATGTCAGCTCCGCCGGGCCGTCGGACTGGGGGCGCGACCACCTGGCGCCGGCCACCCTGGCCTCGGGTGCGGCCCGGTCGGTCGTGGTGCGGCCGGGCCTCAACGCCGTGCGCGTGGTCTTCGTGAACGGCCGCGCGGCGGAGATGGCGGGGATGGACGTCTGCGCCAATCCGATCCTGACGGTGCAGCCGAACGGGCTCCAGGCCGGCCGGTAAGTCCGGGCGCCGGCGGCGACGTCGCCGGAGCGGCGCATCCGCCGATTCAGTCCAAGTGGTTATCCCGGCGGTCCGGATACGGGTGCAACCGGCGGGCGTGTTTCGACTCGCTGAGTGGCATGCAACCATGGAGGGACTAAATTCGGCGGCGTTTCCCGAGACGAAAGGAAAGAACGTATTAAATTAGAGACTATCTCTGACGTTTTATTTTTTAAGCTTGTTTATCCCCAAATTTCGTCGCATATCGTCACGGCAGCGATGATGCCCAGACCGAGCACGACGCTCGGCGATGGCTTCAAGCCATTTGTGTAAAAATTTAGATGATTTTCGTTTTTCGGAACATCCGAAATTCAAGGTCCTCAAAGGCGGCACAGACCGAGCGGAGCGTTTCGAAGATGCGTGGCACCCTGCCCCTGATCCTTGCCGGAACCTGTCTCGCGATGCTGCCGCTCATGGGCCCGGCCGGCCACGCGCTGCCGGCCACCGCCGCCCGGCTGCCGGTCTGCGTCGCGGCGGAGGCCGGCGCCCTCACCCAGGCACGCGACTGGCTCGGCAGCCTCCGGGGCTGGGGCGACAGCCCGGCGGGGCTGGCCTATCGAAACATCGTGGCGCGCAGCAAGGGCAAGGCCGGCCCCGTGGGCTGCGTGCGCTGAGCACACCTCCCATCCTCGCCTGAAACGAAAAACGGGGCCTTGCGGCCCCGTTTTCATGTCCAGTGCTGGAAGGCGCTCAGGCCTTGCGCGCCAGCGTCGGGATCTCTTCCCGCAGGCGGAAGCGCAGCGCCGACCAGGTGGCGTCCAGCGCGACCTGCGTCACCGGCAGCAGCCCGGCCTGGGTCAGCGGCTCCCAGCCATGATCGCGATCCAGGTCCGAACGGACGGGGCCGTTCTTCTTCGGATAGGCGAACCAAAGCCGCCCGCCGACGCCGTAGAGGTCCAGCGCACGCGCCGCGACGCGGCCCAGCGAGGCCCGGTCCGACGCGAAGGCCAGGATCAGTTCCGGCTCGGTGGCCGTGGTTGCGGGAAGACCGTGCTTCAGCCCGGTCGGCGGTTCGAGAACGGAGCACACCATGCCGGGCTTGAAGCCGAGCTTGCGGGGGATGGTGGCTTGGATGGCAGCGTCAATCAGCGGTCACTCCGGCGGCTCTAGCCACCGGCCCCCAAATAGAATCCTGCGCGCGGATCGTAGCCGCGAGTTCCGTCCGCGTCCCCCCAATGGGTTCCGCGGAGAGCGCCCGCAATCTCCGAACCACCGCGGCGTCGCGCGCCACCGCAATGGCTGCCTCCTCGAGCTTGACCAGGACGGAATCAGCCAATCCGCGCGGCCCCATCAGCGCGAGCCAGGTCTCGGCTTCGTAGCCGGCGACCGTCTCCGCCACTGTCGGGGTCTCGGGCAGAAGGACCGACCGAACGCGGGAGGTGACGGCCAGCAATCTGACCCGCCCTTCCCGCACCAGTGGCAATCCGATGACAGCAGCCTCCACATAGACCTGGACGCCGCCATTGAGCAATTCCGGAAGTGCGCCGGCGATCCCCCGAAAATGCACGAAGTCGCATCGCGCGCCCACCGAGCGGATGAGCAGTTCCAGCGCCAGATGCTGCGCCGTACCCGCCCCCGGAGTGCCGCAAGTGCTTGGTCTTGTTTTCAAAACCTCGATCAGCTCGCCGGTCGTCCGCACCCCCTGGCCGGGCCCGCCGAGCACCAGGAGAGGCAAGCTCGCGAAGCGGCTTATGGGGGTCAGGTCTGCTTGTGGATCATAGCCCATCTGCCGGGACAAATGCCGGTTCAGAATCATCGTCGTCGCGGTCACGACGCCGAGCGTGTTGCCGTCGGGCGTGGAGCGCGCCAGTTCCTCGCCGGCGACATTGCCGCGCGCGCCGGTCCGGTTCTCGACATTGACGGGGCGGAAGAGACGCTGGCTCAGCGCTTCGGCGAAGACGCGGGAGATCCGGTCCACGCCGCTGCCCGGCGGAA
>JAQGHZ010000355.1 GCA_028291485.1 Rubritepida sp.
GGCCAGAGATAGGCGATGCGCGCGCCGATCATCCGCTCCGCCACCCGGCCGAGGGGCGTGGCGTAGAATTCGGTCAGGGCGTGGACCTCTGCGCTCATGCGCGGGATATAGGGGCAACCGAAGCCCCCAGGGAGGCCCCAGCCATGACCTTGACCGTGAAGCCCATTGCCATCCTCGATGACAATTACGCCTGGTTCCTGCGCGACGAGGCGACCGGCGTCACCGCCGTGATGGACGCCGCCGTGGTCGAGCCCATCGCGGATTTCGTGAAGGCCGAGGGCGGGCGGCTGGACTGGCTGCTCATCACCCACCATCACGGCGACCACATCGCCGGCATCGCCGAGCTGGCGTCGCGCACGGGCGCGAAGGTCGCGGGCAACGCCAACGACGCGCAGCGCCTGCCCAAGCTCGACGTGGCGGTGAAGCCGGGCGACGTCTTCGCCCTCGGGACGTCCGAGGCTGATATCATCGACACGCCGGGCCACACGCGCGGCCATATCTCCTGGCACTTCCCGTCCGGCGAGGCGCTGCTCTGCGGCGACACGCTTTTTGCGGCGGGCTGCGGACGGCTCCTGGAGGGCAGCGCGGCGGAGATGTTTGCGTCCCTGCAGAAGCTCTCGGCCCTGCCGGATGCGACGAAGGTCTGCTGCGGGCACGAGTACACCCTGTCCAACATCCGCTACGCGCTGAGCGTGGAACCCGGCAATGAGGCGCTGAAGGCCTTTTTCGAACTCGCGAAATCCCTGCGGGCGGAAGGCAAGCCGACCCTGCCGACGACGCTGGGGACGGAGCATGCGATCAACCCGTTCCTGCATGCGCGGGACTTGGCGCATTTCGCGGAACTGCGGTTGGGGAAGGACAATTTCCGCTAAGACGGCGAGGGGGCTTTCGCACCGCGAACCTGCCAGCGTGAACAGGGATGTTCACCGTTTGCCGGGTGCCGAGGGGCAAGGCCCACCGAAATCATAAGGAGGAAACAATGAAGCTCCACTTCGCCGCCGCCAGCCCCTTCGTCCGCAAGGTCACCGCCGTCGCCCTGCATCACGGCATCGAGCTCGATCGCGTCGACACCAACCCGCATGCCAGCCCGCCGCACCTTCTCGTCGACAACCCGCTCTCCAAGGTCCCGACGCTGGTGCTCGACAACGGCATGGTGCTGCCCGACAGCCCGCTCATCTGCGAGTACCTCGACAGCATCGGCACCGCCTCCAGGCTCTTTCCCGCCGCCGGCGCGCCGCGCTGGGAGGCGCTGCGTCTCGCCGCCCTGGCCGAGGGCATGCTCGTGGCCTCGGTGCTGCGCCGCGGCCTCTCGCAGCAGCCCGCCGAGGAGGCGCGCGCCACCATGATGGACCGCCAGAAGGCCGCCGTGACCCGTACGCTCGACCAGCTGGAGCAGGAGCCGCTGCCCTCCGTGCTGAACATCGGCGTCGTCGGCTTGGTCTGCGCGCTCGGCTACCTCGACTTCCGCTTCAGTGCGGACGACTGGCGCGCCCGGCATCCCAGCCTCGCCGCCTTCTTCGCCGCCCAATCGGAGAACCCGATCTTCGCCCAGACGGTGCCGCAAGGGTGAATCTGCGCGACCCCGCGCTGGATCCCGCCGCCGTGATCGCGGCGCTCGGGCTCCAGCCGCATCCGGAGGGCGGGCACTACCGCGAGATCTGGCGCGATGCGCCGGATGGCGGCGGACGCGGGGCGGGAACCGCGATCTACTACCTGCTGGCGCCCGGCGAGCGCAGCCATTGGCATCGGGTGGACGCCGGCGAGGCCTGGCATTGGTACGCCGGTGGCCCGCTAGCGCTGCGGCTCTCGGCCGATGGAAAGGCCGTCGAGGAGCGTCGCCTCGGCCCCGACCTCGCCACCGGCGGGCGGCCCTTTGCCCTGGTGCCGAAGGGGTGGTGGCAGGCGGCGGCGGCGCTGGAGGGCTGGGTGCTCTGTGGCTGCACCGTCTCGCCGGCCTTCGATTTTTCGGGATTCGAGATGGCGCCGCCGGGGTGGGAGCCCGCGTCCGATGGCCGTAGCGCCGCAGGGCGCGAAGGCCTGGATGGGTCGCGCAGCGCATGAGCACCTCGCTTGCCTGGGACGAGCGCTATGCCGGCGGTGGCTTCCAGTTCGGTGACGCGCCGAACGAATACCTCGTCGCCCAGTCGCGCCGCTTCCGGCCGGGCATGACGGCATTGGCTGTGGGCGACGGCGAGGGCCGCAACGGCGTCTGGCTGGCCCGCCACGGGCTGGAGGTCACCTCGCTCGACTGGTCCGCCGTGGGCATGGGCAAGGCGGGCGAACTCGCGGCCGGCCAGGGCGTCCCACTCGAAACCGTGGTCGCGGACGCCGCCGCCTGGAACTGGCCCGTGGCGCGCTTCGACCTGATCGCCTGGATCTACCTCCACCTGCCTCCGGCCGACCGCACGCTCGCCGCCGCCGGATGCCGCCAGGCGTTGAAATCCGGCGGCCTGCTCGTGCTGGAGTGTTTCAGCCCCGCCCAGCAGGGCCGCCGCAGCGGTGGGCCGAAGCTGCCCGAGCTGCTGTGGACCCGCGGGATCGTGGAGCAGGAATTCGCCGGCCTCGAAATCCTGGAGCTGACGGAGGGTGCCGTCCGGCTGGACGAGGGCCTGCGGCACCAGGGTCTCGCCGAGGTGGTCCGCTGCGTGCTGCGGCAACCCTGACGCGAGCTGCCCGTTTCGGAGAGATGCAACAGACATCCAAGACGCCGCCCGATTCCGGCACGAAGTCCAAAGGCCAACCCGACAACGGCCGGGAGAGCACCGAGGGTCAGCTGGAGAAGGGCATGCCGCCGAACCAGAAGCGTGGCCCGCAGGACAAGAGCGACACCCGTCCTGTTCCGGACAAGTCGCCGCACGACCGATAGCCGTCTATCCGGCCGGGACAACCTCGCGTGCATCGGGGAAGGCGGGCACCGAGCCGAAGCGCGACAGGGACGGCGGCGGGAAGGCCGCGTTGCGCTCGGTCATCGTGAGCAGCGCCGCCATGTGCTGATGGGTCGCGTCCCACATCCGGTCATCTCGCTCGGACAGAGCATCGGATGTTGCTCGCAGGGGAATTCCCTGCTCGATCCCCTGGGGGAAGCAATGGATGTTGGGGTGAAGGTCGCGGCGGTCCTCGTAGAGGCGAAGGCCGCCCGCGAAGACGAGGTCGGCCACCTGGATCAGGCGGTCCTCGAAGGCACGCCCGGCGGCCGAGGGGCGGCCGGCGCAATCATAGACCGTGGCAAGCCAGGATACGTGGCCGGAAAAAGCGCGCGCCTCGGGCGCCGTGTACCAGGCGATGGCGCAACCGGAGCGGGCCAGCAGAAGGTCGAGGACCGCGCGGCGCTCCTCGACGCCCGAGACCGGCAGCATCGGTGTGACGACCTGGACACCCGTGCGCGCGCAGGGCCGAATCTGTAGGCTCTCCACGTCGGAGAAAACCGGTTCCTCCAGGAAGAACACCTCGCGACGACGGGCAAAGCGCGACATCAGGAGCCGCATGCGATGGGCGTCCTGCCAACGAGTGGAAGAAAGGCAGATGAGGGGGGAGTGCAAGGGCCCGGAGACGGCGGCAACCGTGAAACTCATTCCGTCCATGGCCATCGGATCCTAATCGAGCGGCGCCAGCCAGACGTGCCGGCCCTTCAGGGCGCGTAATGCGCGGGATGAGCAAATGGTTTCAGGAAGGGCGAAAAACTTTCGGCGCGCGACAGGACAGCTAGTTCCATTCTGTGGAAACTATTTGCTGCCTGGGTCCTTCTTCTGGTCGCGCTGGATGAGTTCCAGCAGTTCGGGCGGGATCGGTTCTTTGGCGATGTCGTCATACATCTTGTGAAGCCCGCGTTCGAGCCACAGCTCAAATGCGACATCGGGCGCGGCCTTCCGGCCCCGCCCGATGATCCTGGAGGTCTGCGTCGACGCATTCACCTTAGACGGACCCTCGGAACTGTCTGACACAAACGCTCCTAAGAAAGACGGGGACCGTCCTCCGAAAGACTGGTCGAGGGGTGGCGGCCCGTACGCAGAGCGGCCTGCCGGGTCACACGCTTGGCCATGGAAGACGATGCCGCCGGAGCCTCATCGTCGCCCATCATCCAGGCCTTGAGCTGCTTGCGGGCGCGGAACACGCGGCACTTCAAGGTGCCGACGGCCACGCCCAGCTGCTCCGAAGCCTCCTCGTAGGAAAGCCCCTGGACGGAGATCATCATGAGGACGAGGCGCTGGTCGGTCGGAAGGCGCGCAAGGTTCGCACGCAGCTCCTTGAAGGCGATGCTCTCCTCCTGGCCGCCGCTGCGGCCAATCAGGGAGGACGGGGCATCGTCCAGGTCCACTGTCTCGCGACGGCGACGGAAATTTGAGAAGAAACGGTTGCGCATGATGCGCGTCATCCAGGCGCGGAAGTTGGTGCCTGGCTCGAAGGAATGCTGTGCCGCCAGCGCATTGGTCACGGCAGACTGGACAAGGTCCTCGGCATCGGCGCGGTGGCGGGTAAGGGCAAGGGCCTGCTGGCGAAGGGAGGGCAGGGCGGCCAGGAGCAGTTCGTGGAAGGTCGGCATGGGCACGGCGGAACTATCGTCCTGTTCGGCGACATTCGAGCGCATCGTGTACTCCTCGTGACTTCTCATGAGCCCGAAACGCCCCGGACCCGATTAAGTTGCATGGCCGACGCGGGAATCGCCGGGAATTACGCTTCCCCAGGGCAAACCCGTGCAACCATCATCAAAACAAGACGTTGACGTCATAATGAACTTGTCTCGCCATGCGCCGGCCCACTCGCAGACCGACGCCGCTCTCCCTGGAGGCGGGCCGCTTCGCTGCATGCGCGTGGCCGGCGGATCGTCCCGTCCCTCGCGTCACAGATCCGGCAGCCTGCGCCCATGGCGATCCCGTGCTTCTCTTGTCCTGCTTATCCTGCGGGACAATCGTGTCCATCCTAGCTCTTGCCGCCTCCGGCATGCAATGTCGGCGAAAGTTCCCCCCGGCCCTTCAACCACACGTATAGTTGCCGCCGGACCCGGAAACCCCATCCGGGGCACCGGCGCGAGCGCGTTTCCGGCTATCCGCCCGGCGTTCGGACTTGATGGACTTGCTCAGGAGCCTTCGCCATGACATCCGCCGCAGAGCTGATCGCCGTCCTCCCCTACGCGCGGCGCTACGCCCGCGCCCTGACCGGCAGCCAAGCCGAGGGCGACGCGCTGGTGGCCCGCGCCATCCCCGAGCTCTCCAGCGACCTGCCGCCCAAGCTGGCCCTGTATTCCCGCATCACGCAGTTGACCGAGGACATGGAGGTCCCGGGCAACGGCCGCCCGCTCGGCCGGCACCTGCTGCTGCTGACCTCGCTCGAGGAGATTCCGCTGGCCGACGCCGCCCGCATCGCCGGGCTGGATGAGGCCGACGCCGCAGAGCGTGTGGCCGAGGCGCGCGCTGCCGTGAAGGCGGCCTCCGCCACGGATGTCCTGATCATCGAGGACGAGCCGGTCATCGCCATGGACCTGCGCATGCTGGTGCTGGGCTGCGGCCACCGCGTGGTCGGCATCGCGGCGACCGAGGCCGAGGCCGTGCGCCTCGCGACCGAAAAGGGCGCCGGGCTGATCCTGGCCGACATCAATCTCGGCCGCGGGGGCAACGGCATCCAG
>JAQGHZ010000356.1 GCA_028291485.1 Rubritepida sp.
CCCGGCGTGATGCTGATCTCGCCGCCGCCGCACCACGACATCTACTCGATCGAGGATCTGGCGCAGCTCATCTACGACCTGAAGCAGATCAACCCGGAGGCCTCGGTCTGCGTGAAGCTGGTCTCGCGCTCGGGCATCGGCACGATCGCGGCGGGCGTGGCCAAGGCCAAGGCCGACGCGATCCTGGTCTCCGGCCATTCGGGCGGCACGGGCGCTTCGCCGGTCAGCTCCATCAAGTATGTCGGCCTGCCCTGGGAAATGGGGCTGACCGAGACGCACCAGGTGCTGCTGCTCAACCGGCTGCGGCACCGCGTGAAGCTGCGCACCGATGGCGGGCTCAAGACCGGGCGCGACATCGTGGTCGCGGCCATGCTGGGCGCCGAGGAGTTCGGCATCGGCACGGCCTCGTTGGTGGCGATGGGCTGCATCATGGTCCGCCAGTGCCACAGCAACACCTGCCCCGTGGGCGTCTGCACGCAGGACGAAGCGCTGCGTGAGAAGTTCACGGGCACGCCGGAGAAGGTGATCACCCTCTTCAGCTTCGTGGCGGAGGAGGTGCGCGAGATCCTGGCTTCGCTCGGCTTCCGCAAGCTCGAGGAGATCATCGGCCGGACCGATCTGCTGAAGCAGGTCAGCCGCGGCGCTGATGATCTCGACGACCTCGACCTCAACCCGCTGCTGGTGAAGGCCGATGCCGGCCCGCACAAGCCCTACTGCACGATCGAGGGCCGCAACGAGGTGCCGGAGACGCTGGACGCAGACATGATCCGCGACGCGGCGCCGCTCTTCGACCGGGGCGAGAAGATCCAGCTCGCCTACAACATCCGCAACACGCACCGCGCGATCGGCACTAAGGTGTCCTCGAAGATCGTGCGGCAGTACGGGATGAGCGGCCTGCAGGAGGGGCATCTGACCGTGCGCCTGCGGGGCAGTGCGGGGCAGTCGCTGGGTGCCTTCGGCGTGAAGGGGCTCAAGCTCGAGGTCTATGGCGACAGCAACGACTATGTGGGCAAGGGGCTCTCGGGCGCGACCATCGTGGTGCGGCCGGCGCCCTCCTCGGGGCTGATCTGGAACGAGAACTCGATCATCGGCAACACCTGCCTCTATGGCGCGACGGCCGGTGCGCTCTTCGCCGCCGGGCGGGCGGGCGAGCGCTTCGCGGTGCGCAACTCGGGCGCCATCACCGTGGTCGAGGGCGTGGGGACCAATGCCTGCGAGTATATGACCGGCGGCACGGTGGTGATCCTGGGCGAGGTCGGCGACAATTTCGGCGCCGGCTTCACCGGCGGCGCGGCCTTCGTGCACGATCCGAACAAGACCTTCGAGTACCGGATCAATCCCGAATCGCTGCAGTGGCAGCGGCTGGGCTCGGCCTTCTGGGAGGGCGAGCTACGCCGGCTGCTGGAGCGGCACGTGATGGAGACGGCGAGCCGGCACGCGGCGCGCATCCTGAACGACTGGGACACCGAGCGGGACGCCTTCTGGCACGTGGTGCCGAAGGAATACGCGAAGTATCTGGAGCGGCCGATGACGGAGATCGCGGAAGCGGCGGAGTAGTCGAGGGGTTTCGCCCCTCGAACTCTCGCGGAACCCCTCAGACGGTGCCGGCAGCCTCGGCGACCAGATACTGGCACCAGCCCGTGTAGGACCAGTAGGCGAGCGTCATGCCGACGAGGTCCTTGTTCTGGCGGGCATGAATGGCGAGCTGCTGGTCGAAATAGGGCACCCGCACGACCCCGTGCTCGACGACGGCGAAGCCGCAGCGGGCGAGGGTATCGCGCACGTCCTCGAACATCGGCGGCGCCGGCATGTGGGTCTGGTCGTCGTGGTAGCGGCCGGTCATCACCTGGACGCCGGCCGCCGTGAGTTCCGCCGTATCGGGAAGCTCGAGGGATTCCGGCCGCGGCCATTCGAGATAGATGCGCCCGCGCTCCGTCAGGCGCGTCGTGGCCCATTCGACGAAGCCGAGCGGGTCGGGGATGTGCTCGATGAAGTTCGCCGAGAACACCGCGTCGAACTTCCGCCCGGCGAAATCCGGCGGGTTCTGTGGCCAGTAGCCGACCTCGCTGCCGTCGAAATTCCCGAAGCCGCTGCCGCGATCCCCGGCCCAGGCGAACATCTGGAGGTCGGGGCGCGCCGGCGCCGGCCACTTGCGGAAGATCACCAGCGAACCGTCGCCCGCGCCAGCGTCGAGCAGGCTTGCGCCGGGCGGCAGCAGCTTCACGAAGCGCACCCGCGGTCCGAAGTTGTGCATCGCCATCTGCGCATCTTTGAGGCTCAGGGCCGGGCGTTGGGACGGCTCCGACCATTTCGCGACCATGTCTGCAGTGAAACTGGGCAAAGGCGGGATCCCCCGTGTGTGGCCTCGAGCCAACGTGATCCGCGCGGCAGGGTTGCGTCCATGACATGATCTGAAAATTGCCGAATCGTCATGTATCTGCGGGAGGGAGCGGATGGCCGCGATCCCCCGGCGGCGCCTCTTCGCGGCGGCCCAGGGCTGGGGCACCCTTCCGCCCTCAATCGCGGAGCGGTTCATGGAGTATCTTCCCGGCGTCTATCTCTACACACCCCCGGAAGGCGATGCCGCGCCCTCCGTCTTCGACGTGCCGCGCAGCGGGCGCGAGTATCCGCCCGGCTTCCACAGCACCGCGCCCTTCGCGGACGTGCATTTCCTCGTCTCCCACTACGTCGAGGAGCTGTGGGCGCTGGCCCCGAAATCCGGCAGCGGGCTGCTCTACGCGACCTTCGTGAACAACTGGATCGACGCCAACCGCAGCGAGCACGACATCGACCCCGAGGTGCTGCGCGAACCCTGGCCCGACCCGGCCGATCCTTCGGAGAAGACGCAGAGCATCGGCATGGGGCTGATCCACAGCCGGGCGCGCGGCCATCGCCTCTATCCCGAGGGCCTGACGGTGGCCGAGGTGAGACACCGCGTCGAGAATTACTGGCGGCCCTATCACGACCGTCTCTCCGCCCTGATCGCCGAGCGGCGCGCGGCTGATGGCATCGCCTTCCACCTGAGCTGCCACTGCATGACCTCGATCGGGCCGGCCCACGCGCATGACGAGGGCCAGCGGC
This sequence comes from Rubritepida sp., assembly GCA_028291485.1. Classification (GTDB taxonomy): domain Bacteria; phylum Pseudomonadota; class Alphaproteobacteria; order Acetobacterales; family Acetobacteraceae; genus Roseococcus. The sequence goes on from JAQGHZ010000356.1 coordinate 3,082, forward strand.
GCAAGGATTTCTGCCTGAGCGATCGTCACGGGACCACGAGCTCGCGGGAGTTCATCGAGATGATCGCCGAGGCGCTGCGCAAGCGCGGCTACAGCGTGACGTTCAACGATCCCTTCGTCGGCGCGGAATCGGTGCGGCTGCACAGCGATCCCGCGAACGGCATCCAC
>JAQGHZ010000391.1 GCA_028291485.1 Rubritepida sp.
CGCTGCCGGCGGACACGCTCTTCTTCCGCGCCGCACGCGGCGATTTCGACCTGGTGGTGGCGATGTACCACGACCAGGGGCACGGGCCGGTGAAGGTGATGGGGCTGGAGGCTGGGGTGAACATCACCATCGGCCTGCCGGTGGTGCGGACCTCGGTGGACCACGGGACGGCCTTCGACATCGCCGGCAAGGGCATCGCCGACGAGGGGTCGCTGGTGGAGGCGCTGCGGCAGGCGGCGGAGCTGGCGCCGCGACGCGGCACCGTCAGGGACCGATAGCAGGCCCGCGCCCGGAGCCGCGCATCAGGGCGTCGTCCATCAAGGCGGGGTCGCCGCGGACGTCATGACCTGGTCCGGCTCCGATGCCGGCCTGGCGGCGGCGGCTTTCGCGGCCGCCGGCCACACCGCCGCCACGGCGTCGTCGACCGTGTCGAGCCAGACGAAGCGGAGCTTGTCGCGGGCGCTCGGGGGGATGTCGTCCCAATCCCGCCGGTTCCGGGCGGGCAGCATCACGGTGCCGATCCCGGCCCGCGCCGCCGCCACCACCTTCTCGCGGATCCCGCCCACCGGCAGGACCAGTCCGCGCAGGCTGACCTCCCCGGTCACGGCCACCGTCGGCTCGATGGCCCGGTCCAGCATGAGCGAGGTCAGGGAGAGAAACATGGCCACGCCGGCCGAGGGACCGTCCTTCGGGGTCGCGCCGGCGGGGACGTGGACGTGGATGTCGCTCCGCTCGAAGAGGGCGGGATCGATGCCCATCGCCACCGCCCGCCCCTTGACCAGGGTGAGCGCCGCCTGCGCGCTCTCCTTCATGACGTCGCCCAGCTGGCCCGTCAGGATCAGCCGTCCGTTGCCGGGAACCCGGGTGCTCTCGACGAAGAGGATGCTGCCGCCGACCGGCGTCCAGGCCAGGCCCGTCACCACGCCGGGAAGCGCGGCGCGCCCGGCCACCTCCGGATCGAAGCGGGCCGGACCCAGGATGGACCGCAGCTCGTCCCGACCCACGCGGATCGGCCCGGTCTGCCCCTCGGCGATCCGCATGGCGACGAAGCGCAGGACCGAGCCGATCTCGCGCTCGAGGCTCCGCACGCCGGCCTCGCGGGTGTAGTCCTCGATGATGCCGGTCAGGGCGCCGTCATCCACCAGCGCCTGTGCCTCGCCGAGGCCGTTCTGCTGGAGCTGGCGCGGCAGGAGATAGCGGCGGGCGATGGCCTGCTTCTCCTCCGCCGTGTAGCCGGAGAGCTCGACCATCTCCATGCGGTCCCGTAGCGGGCCGGGGATGGTGTCGACCTGGTTGGCCGTGGCGATGAACAGCACCCGGCTGAGGTCGAAGGGCACGCCGAGATAGGCATCCCGGAAGGTGCCGTTCTGCTCGGGGTCGAGCACCTCCAGCATGGCGGAGGCCGGGTCGCCCTGGAACCCGCCGCCGCCGAGCTTGTCGATCTCGTCGAGCATCATCACGCAGTCGCGCGCGCCGGCGCGGCGGATGCCCTGGATGATGTTGCCGGGCAGCGCGCCGATATAGGTCCGCCGATGGCCGCGGATCTCCGCCTCGTCATGGACCCCACCCAGGCTGACGCGCACGAAGGGTCGGCCGAGGGCATGGGCGATCGACTGCCCGAGCGACGTCTTGCCGACGCCGGGAGGGCCGACGAAGCACAGGATCGGCCCGCGGCCGCCCGGATTGAGCTTGCGGACGGCCAGGAATTCCAGGATGCGCCGCTTGATCTTCTCCAGGCCGAAATGGTCGTCGTCCAGCACGCGGCGCGCCGTCTCGATGGCGATGGGCGTGTCGGCCTCCAGGCGCCAGGGCAGCTCGCTCAGCCATTCGAGATAGGTGCGCACCATGCCGTATTCTGGGCTGCCTTCCGGCATCCGCTCCAACCGGCGCAGCTCCCGGCGGGCCTGGCGGTCGACCTCCTCGGGCAAGCCCGCGGCTTCGAGCGCCTTGCGCAGGTCGTCGGTCTCGGGGCCGCGTTCGTCGTCCTCGCCGAGCTCCTTGCGGATCGTCTTGAGCTGCTCCCGCAGCAGGAACTCGCGCTGGCGGCCTTCCATGGTCTCGCGCGTCTGCCGGCCGATATCGGCGGAGAGGCGGAGGACCTGGAGCCGGTAGGCAAGATGCCAGAGCATGCGGTCCAGCCGGGCCCGGACATCCAGCGTGTCCAGGATCTCCTGCTTCTCGGCCGGGCTCATGTCGATCAGGCCGGCGACCAGGTCGGCCAGCAGGCCGGGATCCTCGACAGACTGGATGGAGGCGATGAGCTCCGGCGGGACCTGGCCGCTGAGCTGCAGCGATTCGAGCGCCTGTTCCCGCAGGCGATGCATCCGCGCATCGAGCTCCGCGTCCTGCGCCTTCGGGCTCTCGGCGATCGGCTCGACCCGCGCGGACCGGATCTCGCCGGCGAGGGACTGGCCCAGCAGCCGCACGCGCCGGATCCCCTGGAGGATGGCCGTGTGGGACTTGCCGTCCGGCGAGGAGATGTAGCGGAGAAGCCGGGCTTCCGTCGCGATGGCATGGAGGTCGGCGAGGTCCAGGACCTCCTTCGGCGCGCCGCGCCGCAGGGCGAGGGCCACATGCCGGCCATGCCGGGCCGCTTCCTGAAGCCCCGCGGCGACGGGCTCGCCATCCGCCGACAAGGGCACGATGGTGCCGGGCAGGAGGACGACATCCTCGACCGGCAGCAGGATCAGCTCGTCGGCGGGAGGATTGGCCTGGGTGTCCATCAGCCGAGCTTCCTGAGAATGATGGTGAGGCACCCGTCG
>JAQGHZ010000406.1 GCA_028291485.1 Rubritepida sp.
GGCGGCGAGGTTGCTGTGCGGGATGAACCGTAAGGTGTTGCGAGCCGCCCCCTGGGCCAGGGCAGGGGTTGGGAGCGGACTCGCGGCCAGCGCGGCCGCGACGGTGGCGATGGTGGAGCGACGGGACAAGCGCATTTGCAAGATCTCCAGGACGCAGTGGGCAGCTTGTCCCATTCGGTGGAACGCTGTCCAGCCAGAATGAACTGCCTGCGGCCGGCGGCAATCATGCGCTAGCGGAGTTCCACGTCCCAGAACACCGGAAGTTCCTTCACGCCGCGGACGACGTTGTTGCGGTAGGCCGTCTGCTGGAAGTACTGCCCCAACGGGAGATAGGGCACGTCGCGCCAGACCTGCTCCTGCATCTCGCGCCCTAGTTGCCGCTGCGCCTCCATGTCGGTCGTGTCGAACCAGCGGGAGCGCAGCTCTTCCAATTTCTCGCTGGTCGCCCAGCCGACCGGCGCGTTCAACCCGTTGCCGCGCATCCAGAAATGCACGGCGGGATCCACCGTTTGCAGCCCCGGCGCGGCGGTGGGGGACAGGTTCCAACCACCACGCTCCGGCGGGTCCTTCTTCAGCCGGCGCTGCAACAGCGTCGCCCAGTCGGACGACTGCAGGTCCACGGTCATGCCCACCTTGCGCAGCATGTCGGCCGCAACCTCGGCCAGCGCGGAAATGGGCGGGAGATCGGCGGGCTGGAGCAGCGTCACCTTCTCGCCCCTGTAGCCCGCGGCCAGCAGTTCGCGCTTGACCTTGTCGTAGTCGCGCGGCGCGTTCAGCACCTGCATGCCCGCATCATTCGCCAGCGGCGTGCCGGGACAGAAGACGCCGACACCAGCCCGCCACAACGACCCGTCGGTGCCGGTCACGGCGGTCATGTAGTCCGACTGATCGACCGCGCCCAGCAGCGCCCGGCGGATCGCCGGATTGTCGAAAGGCGGGTGCAGGTGGTTGATCTGCAACCCGTTCATGCTGCCCGACGGGTCGGCGGCGCGGACGGTGATGTTGGGCGCCCGGCGGAAGCGCGGCAGCAGGTCGGGGACGGCGTTGTCGATCCAGTCCATCTCCCCGGCCAGCAACGCCGAGGAGGAGGCGCCGGGATCGGCGATGATGTGCCATTCCACCCGGTCGAGCTTCACCACCTTCGGCCCGGCGCACAGGCTGGTGGTGCCGGATTCGCGCGGCTTGTAGCCTTCGAACCGCTCGTAAACGGCGCGCGAGCCGGAGACGAATTCGTCCCGCTTGAAGCGGAAGGGGCCGGAGCCGATGATTTCCGGCATCCGCCCCGGCTCGGTCTGCGCCAGGCGTTCGGGCATCACCACCGGCGCCACCACGGTCAGCTTGCACAAGGCGTTGGGCAGCCGCGGGAAGGGGCGCTTCAGGCGGAAGGTGAAGGTCCGGTCGTCCTCGGGGGCAAGCTCGTCCACCGCCGAGAACAGCGTCTGGGCGAAATTATCCAGCCGCGCCCAGCGGATGAGCGAGGCGACCGCATCCTTGGCCAGCACGGGCTCGCCATCGTGGAAGCGCAGCCCCTCACGCAGCTTGAGCTTCCAAACCCGGCCGTCGCTCTCGGTGGTCGCCCCTTCCAGCATATGCGGATGCGGCAGGTAGGAGCTGTCCAGGCCATAGAGCGTGTCGAACACCATCAGCGCATGGTTGCGCGTGACGATCGCCATGGAGGCGAGCGGGTCCAGCACCACGAGATCGGCATGAGGGACGAACTTCAGCGGCCTTGCCCGCTGGGCCAGCGACAGCCGGGGCGCCACCAGTGTCGCGGTGGCGGCGGTCGATCCACCAAGGAAGAGGCGTCGATGCATGGTCCTGTCCTTCTGCGCTGGGTTCACTCCGCGGCCGCGAGGCGGCCATAATGCTCCGATGCCGCTGCCGGCGTGACCAGGCCGTTGGCGAGGTCCGTCGCCACCTTAGCGGGATCGCGCGTCGAGGGGGCGCCAATACCGCCGCCGCCGGGCGTCAGCACCCGCAGCCGTTCGCCGGGCGGAATCTCCTGCCGCCCCTTGCCGCGCAGGCGTTTGCCGGACACCAGCCCGACATAGCCTGCCGCGCCATTGCCGCCGCCATCGCGGCCGCGCGGCGGGTTGTCGATACGGTCGAAGGACGCGACCAGTTCGAAGGGCGCGTTCTCGGCGCTCGCGAGTTCGATGATCTGGCCGAGGCCGCCACGGCTGCGGCCGGCGCCGCCGCTGTCGGGCCGCAGCTCCTTGCGCCAGAATAGCAGGGGGGACTGGATCTCCACGACCTCGACCGGGGAGCCCTGGACGCCGCTGGGATAGGCGGTGGCGGAAAGCCCGTCCTGGTACGGCCGCGCGCCGGTGCCGCCATTCGTGCTGAGTACGGTGGAATAACCGTGGTTCGGGCCGTCGCCGCCGGTGCTGTTGCCGCGCACGGAAATGGACCAGAGGCAGGAGGTGCCTTCGGCCGGCACGCGGTCCGGCACCGCCTGCCGCAGACAGCCGAAGGCGGTGTCCGGCAGCATCTGGCCGATCACATGCCGCGACGTCACCGCGCAAGGCTTGGGTGCGTTCAGGATGCAGCCTTCCGGCGCGAACAGGGTGAAGGGCGACAGCGACCCGGCATTGTTCGGAATGCCACGCGACACCACGCAGCCCAGACCGAAGACGGTATAGGCGGTGGTATAGGCCAGCGGCACGTTGATGCCCCGGCGCACCGTCGGCGAGGTTCCGGTGAAATCCACATGGATGCCGGTGTCGGAGACGGTCAGCGCCGCCTTGATGGTCAGCGGGTGGTCGTAGCCATCGACCGTCAGGCTGTTGTGCCAGGTCCCTTTCGGCAGCTTCGCCACCTCGGCCAGCACCGCTTCGCGGGAACGGGTGATGATGTG
>JAQGHZ010000489.1 GCA_028291485.1 Rubritepida sp.
AGCAGGCGCGGGCGCGTGACCAGCGCGCGGGCGATGGAGACGCGCATGCGCATGCCGCCGGAGAGAGCGCGCGGATAGGCCTCCTCGAAGCCCGTCAGCTCCACGCGCGCCAGCCATTCCGCGGCGCCGCGCTCGGCCTCGCGGCGCGGGACGCCCGACAGTTCCAGAGGCAATGCCACATTGCGCAGCGCTGTGGCCCAGGGCATCAGCGTCGGCTCCTGGAAGACGAAGCCGATCTCGCCGCGCGCGTCGCGGCCCCATTCGAGGCGTCCGGCGCTGGGCTCGATCAGGCCAGCGACCATGCGCAGCAAGGTGGACTTGCCGCAGCCGGAGGGGCCGAGGAGAGCCAGAAAATCGCCTTCCGCGACGTCGAGGCTGACATCCTCGACGGCGATGACGCCCTTCGGGAAGCGCTTCGAAACGCCGCTGAGCGCGAGTAGCCTGCTGTGCGGCCGATTCACGCCCTCGCCCCGCTCCGGCGTTCGGACGCGATCAGAGCCCGACCCGCTTGTTCACGAAGCGCAGGTCGTAGGCGCGGCGGAAATCCAGCCCCGGCGGATAGACGCCGGCGTCGCGCATCGTGTTGTAGAAGCGCTCCCACCGCGCGTCGGTCATGGCGCCCACACCCAGCGTCGTCGCATCGCCCGACATGACGATGCCGTACTCGTTCATCACGCGGATCGCGTAGGCGATGCGCTCCTCCGTCATCTCGGGATTGTCGCGGATGATGAGGCGGTTCGCCGCGGCGATGTCCTGGCCCTGCATGTACTGCGTCCAACCTTCGATGCTGGCGTCCACGAAGCGCTGCACGACGTCCGGCCGGTTGTCCACGAAGCTCCGGTGGAGGTCGATCGTGGTCTGGTAGTTCTCGTAGCCGGAATCGGCGATGAGGAAGACGCGCGGCGTGGCGCCCGCCTGGATCGCCGAGAGCGGCTCGGAGGACACAAAGCCCTGCTGGATGGCCATGCGGTCCAGCAGGAAGGGCTGCAGGTTGAAGGTGTAGGGCCGGATCTGCTCGTCGGTGAAGCCGAAGCGGGATTTGAGGAAGGGCCAGTACGTCACGCGCCCGCCCGAGCCCACCAGGATCGGCTTGCCGCGCATGTCCTCGAAGCTGTCGATGCCGTTGCCCGCATGGGTCATCAGCACCTGCGGGTCCTTCTGCATCATCGCGGCGATGGTGAGCGCGGGGATGTTCTCCCGCACGTAGTTCAGCGCCTGGAAGCCGTTGGACATCACCATGTCCACGCGGCTCGACAGCATGAGCCGCACGGGGTCGAGCTGCGGCCCACCCTGGCGCAGGTCGCACTCGATGCCGTGGCGCCGGTAGATGCCGGCGGCGACGGCCTGGTAGTAGCCGCCCTGTTCGGCCTGGGCGCGCCAGTTGGTGTGGAAGGAGACGCGGTCGAGGCTCTGCGCGACGGCGACGCGGGCGCCGGCGACGGCGGTGAGGGCCAGCCCGCCCCCCAGGGAGCCAAGGACGGCGCGGCGTTCGATCCTGTAGCGGGTGCGCATCGGCGGTGTCCCTGTTCCTGCGGCTGGATTATGTGACGTGGCCGTCCGGCAGCGCCAGGGGGCAGCGCCAGCGTCCTCTAGCTGGAGGGAGGCGGCCATGAACGACGGCGCCCGCGCCTTTGTGCAGGAACTCGCGATAGAGACCGGCGTCCTAGTGGTCGTCGTGGTGCACCTGCGTGGATGGGTTGTCTGGAATGTCCCCCACGGCAACGCCGTCGCCACCCGGTGCGGTCCTTGCGCGCGGACCAACACAAAGAACCGGGCCGATCTCATCCGGGTTCTCGGCGGCGAGGACGCACCTCTTGAAAGATAGATAGGCTCCGGTGCGACGACTGTGGCGCGGAGGCCGTTGGACGTGTAATTTACGTGGCCGGGCGTGTTCGAAGAGTCGCGGGCGAGTTCACTCCCGCAGGCCGAAGGAGTCGGGTAACTTTACACTCCGGCAACTCATTCCGCTGCCGATTATTAACCAACTGAAACTGCAATGAAAATAACACGGCGCGTTTCTTGCTAAACTTCTGCGGCAATCAGAAGGAGACCTCAGATGTTCCACGTTCTACGTCGACTTCTTTTGGCTTCGGTCTTGGCGACGGGCGGCGCTCAAGCCGCGCGTGCCGATGTCATTCTGACATTCAACCAGACCGGCCCGATCATGGAGATACCTTTCGGCCATCCAGACAGTCCGCCGGTGCCTCGATCCCAGGGGTTGGTCGAATTGTCCTTGGTCTTCTCGGATAGCGCATTTGCATCAGGCGTCGATTGGAACCAGTCGTGGCGTGTCGGCCCGACCTCGTCGCTCCTCGACGGACTGGTCCAGATTTACCTTCGCGTCTCTGGCGTCACCGATCCGTTCAGTGTGAATCTCTCGGATTTCGGGCCGCCCGCTGATTTCTCAATCGACCGCGCCTCGAGGATTGCCATCACGACTGAGCCAGGAGGATTGCCCGTCGGATCAGTCTTCTATCTGTTCGCCGGACTCACCCAGGTTCTCTTCCAATTCGACGGGACCAGCGCCGTGTCCGGTTTTCTTGCGGGTGAGGGAAGCTGCAACGGGGCCTATGTGACGCCGCGGACGGGGCCCTGCACGTTCAACGGGACGCTCGTTCGATCAGTTCCGGAGCCGGCGTCTATTCTGATGCTTGGGATCGGCCTGCTGGCCCTTGCGGGAGCGCGTCGCCTAAAAGCATAGTCAGGACGAAGTCGCGGATCGGCGTCCGGCGGAAGCTGAGGGCCATGCGGTTGAACAGGTTCATGAGCCCGATGGCGATGGTCAGGCCGTGTAGTCGGTGCGTGGGCTCATGCGTGCCTCCTCAGGACCGCGCCGTCCCGCGCAGCATGTTGATGATTCCCGAAAAATCCGTGCCCGCGCCGCCGCCCTCGGCGAAGCGCTGGTAGAGCGCCAGCGCCGCGGCGCCCAGCGGCGTGGCCGCGCCGGCCGCCTCCGCCGCTTGCTGCGACAGGCCGAGGTCCTTCAGCATCAGCGCCGTCGCGAAGCCGGGCTTGTAGTCGCGGTTGGCCGGGCTGCCGGGCACCGGGCCGGGGACGGGGCAATAGGTGGTCAACGCCCAGCTCTGGCCCGACGACTTGCTCGCCACCTCGAACAGCGCCTCGTGGCTGAGGCCGAGCTTTTCGGCCAGCGTGAAGGCCTCGCTGGTGCCGATCATGCAGATGGCCAGCAGCATGTTGTTGCAGAGCTTGGCCGCCTGGCCGGCGCCGGCCTCGCCGCAATGGACGATGGTGCGGCCCATGGCCTCCAGGATGGGCCTGGCGCTCGCGAAGCTGGCCGCGTCGCCGCCCACCATGAAGGTGAGCGTGCCGGCCTCCGCGCCCATGGTGCCGCCGGAGACGGGCGCATCCAGCATGGGCCGGCCGGAAGCGACGGCGCGGGCGGAATCGACATCGATGGTGGAGCAGTCGATCAGCACGGCCTTGGGATCGCTGGCCGCGGCCATGCCACCGGCCCCCAGCCAGGCGTCCTTCACGTGAGTCCCGGCGGGCAGCATCGAGATCACGAAATCGGCGCCCCGCGCGGCATCGGCGGCGGATTGGGCGCGGCCCACGCCACCCTCGGCGGCGGCGTCCATGGCGGCGGCGCTGAGGTCGTAGCCGCGGACCTCATGCCCCTTTTTCGCGAGGTTGCGCGCCATGGGCAGCCCCATATTGCCGAGCCCGACGAAACCGATGCGTGCCATCCGAACCTCCCTCTTCTGCGGGGGAGGCTAGGACAGCCGCTAGGCCGCAACCACCCCCGGGCGCCCGGCCAGGGTGACGAAGTGGCCGCGATCCTCGCGCGGGGCGTCGGCGCGCTGGACATAGGGCACGGCGCGGTAGATGGCTTCCAGCTGATCGGCCCGCGCGACGTGCAGTGTGTAGCCCCGGCGGTTGCTGTGGAACTTCAGGTGCGGGTTGATCGACATGGTCTCCGCCGCGGAGGGCTGCGCCTCGCTGCCGTCGCCCTCGCTGGTGATGGAGGTGCCGACGAACTCCACCGCGACGGCGGGCCCGTCCGGCCGCGCGAGGAGGTCGTTGGCCCAGGCGCGATGCACGTCGCCCGTCAGCACGGCGGCGTTCCTGCCGGCCAGCATGGCGAGCAGCCGTTCGCGGGCGGCGGGATAGCCGTCCCAGGAATCCATGTTGAAGGAGCCCTGCCCGAATTGCCGGGGCGCGACGAAGATCTGCTGGCCGAGCACCTGCCAGCGCGCGGTGCCGCCGGCGAGTCCCTCGCGCAGCCAGGCCTCCTGTGCGGGGCCGAGAACCTGCGCCTCCGGCCGCGCGACGGCCTCGCAGGCCGGGACCACTCCATCGCCGCAAGGCTGGTCGTCGCGGAACCGGCGCGTGTCGAGCACGTGCAGGTCGAGGCTGCGGCCGAAGCGCAGGCGCCGGTAGGCCGTGATGTCGGTGCCGCGGGGGAGGGCGCCGGACCGCACCGGCATGTTCTCGTACCAGGCCTGGAAGGCGGCCGCGGCGCGCAGAGCGAAAACCTCGGGCGGCGTGACGGATTGGGGGAAGCGGCGGCCGCCGTCCCGCTGGCTGAGCAGGCTGACCCAGTTGTTCTCGACCTCGTGATCGTCATAGGTGCTGACGAAGGGATGCGCGGCATGCGCCGCCGCGAGGTCGGGGTCGAGCCGGTACTGGGCATAGCGCGCCCGATAGTCCTCGAGGGTGGCCGTCTCCCCGCCATGATGCGAGCGGACGACCGGCCCCCAGCCGCGCCCGCCGATCGGACGGCCGGCATACTCATAGATGTAGTCGCCATAGTGGAAGACGAAGTCGATCCCGTCCTCCAGCGCCGCGTGGCGCCAGGCGGTGAAATACCCATGCTCGTAGTTCTGGCACCCGGCATTGAGGAAGCGGATGGGCGCCTCGCTGCCCGGCTCCGGCGCGGTGCGGGTGCGGCCGATACGGCTTTCGTGGCCCAATGCGCGGAAGCGGTAGAAATACGTCCGCGCCGGCTGCAGCCCGCGCAGCTCGACATGCACGGAATGTCCGGCCTGCGGTGTCGCCGTGAAGCTGCCGCGCTGGACCACGCGGGCCATGCGCTCGTCCTCCGCGACCTCCCAGGCCACCTCGACCGGGGCCGTCCCCATGCCGCCGCCCGCGGCCATCGGATCGGGCGCCAGCCGCGTCCAGATCACCACCCCGTCCGGCCAGGGATCGCCCGAGGCCAGGCCCAGCGTGAAGGGATCGCCCGGCGACTGCGATTGCGCGCAGGCCGGCTGCAGCATGGCCAGCGCCGAAAGCCCCGTGGCGCCGCGCAGCAGCCCCCGCCGCGCCAGCGC
>JAQGHZ010000419.1 GCA_028291485.1 Rubritepida sp.
GTCAGGGCCGCGAGGGGAATGTGACGGGCAGGCTTGGGGAAGCCGGCCCTTTTCGCTATCAAGACTGCCAACGCCAGACCTGGGAACGCACAGTTGAACACGCCCTTCACGCCGCCCCTGCGGCCCAACACCTTCAAGGGCGGCCCCGACGCCGCCGGCAGGTTCGGGACGTTCGGCGGCCGCTACGTCGCCGAAACCCTCATGCCGTTGATCCTCGAAGTCGAGGCCGCATATTCGGCCGCGAAGAAGGATCCTGGTTTTGACAAGGAATGGCGTCTCCTGCTGAAGGATTACGTGGGTCGCCCCAGCCCGCTCTGGTTTGCCGAGCGCATCACGAAGCATTGCGCAGCCCTGGCGCCGCGCCCCGGCGACGGAGCGAAGGTCTACTTCAAGCGCGAGGATCTGAACCACACGGGCGCGCACAAGATCAACGCGGTGCTCGGCCAGATCCTGCTGGCCAGGCGCATGGGCAAGACGCGCATCATCGCCGAGACCGGCGCTGGGCAGCACGGCGTCGCGACCGCCACCGCCTGCGCGCTCTTCAACCTGCCCTGCACGGTCTTCATGGGCGCCACCGATGTCGAGCGCCAGCAGCCCAACGTCTTCCGCATGAAGCTCCTCGGCGCCGAGGTGGTCCCCGTGACCTCCGGCGCGGCCACGCTGAAGGATGCGATGAACGAGGCGCTCCGCCACTGGGTCGCCAATGTCGAGGACACCTACTACTGCATCGGCACGGTCGCGGGCCCGCATCCCTATCCGGCGATGGTGCGCGACTTCCAGTCGATCATCGGCGAGGAGGTCCGCTGGCAGATGCAGGAGGCCGAGGGCCGCCTTCCGGACATGCTGGTGGCCGCGATCGGCGGCGGCTCCAACGCCATGGGGCTGTTCTTCCCCTTCCTCGATGACCCCTCGGTGGAGATGCACGGCGTCGAGGCCGGCGGCCACGGCGTCGACACGCCCGAGCATGCCGCAAGCCTCACCGGCGGCCGCCCCGGCGTGCTGCACGGCAACCGCACCTCCCTGCTGCAGGACGAGCATGGCCAGATCCTGGAGGGCCACTCCATCAGCGCCGGCCTCGATTATCCCGGCGTCGGGCCCGAGCATTCCTGGCTGCACGAACTCGGCCGCGTGAAATACGTGAACGCGACCGACAGGGAGGCGCTGGACGCCTTCCAGAAATGCTCGCGGCTTGAGGGCATCATCCCCGCGCTGGAGCCCGCCCATGCGCTGGCCCATGTGCTGCGGCTGGCGCCGACGCTGCCGGCGGACAAGATCCTCGTGATGAACATGTGCGGCCGCGGCGACAAGGACATCTTCACGGTGGCCGGCCACCTGGGGGTGACGATATGACTGCGTCCGATCGTGGAGGGGCGGAGCCCCAAAGCGTGACTCGGCCGCACGGCGGCTCACGCATCGCCGCGCGCTTCGCGGAATTGAAGAAGCAGGGCCGTGGGGCGCTGATTCCCTTTCTGGAAGCCTATGATCCCGATCCCGCCACCAGCATGGCCATCCTGCGCGGGATGCCGGGCGCGGGCGCGGATCTCATCGAGATCGGCGTGCCCTTCACCGACCCGATGGCGGACGGCCCGATCATCCAGCTCGCCAGCCAGCGCGGGCTGAAGGCCGGCGCGACCATGGCCGGCACGCTCGCCATGGTGCGCGACTTCCGCACCGAGGACACGACGACCCCAGTGATCCTGATGGGCTATCTGAACCCCATCCTCTCCTACGGCGCCGAGCGCTTCGTCACCGACGCGCAGGCCAGCGGCGTGGACGGGCTCATCGTCGTCGACATGCCTCCCGAGGAGGCCGAGGTGCTGGCCCCCGCCGCGCTCGCGGCCGGGATCGACATCATCCGCCTCGTCGCGCCGACCACGGATGACGCGCGGCTGCCGCTGGTGCTGAACGCCTCGTCGGGCTTCGTCTACTACGTGGCGATCACGGGCATCACGGGTACGCGCAGCGCCGATCCCGAGGCGTTGCGCACCGCCATCCCGCGCATCCGCCGCCACACGGACCTGCCCATCGCCATCGGCTTCGGCGTGCGCACGCCGGAGCAGGCCGGCGAAGCCTCGCGCATCGGCGACGGCGCGGTGGTGGCGAGCGCGCTGATCGACACCCTGGCCCATTCGCTCGACGAGCAGGGCCGCGCGAAGCCGGACAGCGTGCGCAAGGTGCTCGACCAGGTTCGCGGCCTGGCTGAGGCGGTGCGCTCGGGCGGCTAGACCACGATGCGTTCACCTTCGCTCACCCCTCGTGGTCTAGCCCTTTGTTTTGACGGCTGATTCAGACCTTCGGCATCAACGCCCCTTCGGTCATCACGCTTGAGGCGAGCATCTCGCGCACGAGGGGGATCACCCTCGTCGCGTAGAGCTCGATGCTGCGCATGAGCTTCTCATGCGGCAACGCGCCGGCGCTGTACTTCATCTGGAAGCGCTGCACGCCGAGCGTCTTCACCGTCGCGGCGATCTTACGCGCCACCGTCTCCGGCGATCCGACATAGAGCGAGCCCCGAGCCGCCTCGCTGTCGAACTCCGCACGGTTCATCGGCCCCCAGCCGCGCTCCGCGCCGATGCGATCGCGCATGCGCTTGTAGTCCGGCCAGAGCTCCTCGCGCGCCCGCTCGTCCGTGTCGGCGACATAGCCGGGCGAGTGCACGCCGATCGGCCGCAGCTCCTGGCCGAGCTTCTCGCAGGCCTGTCGGTACAGATCCGCATAGGGCACGAAGCGCTGCGGATCGCCGCCGATGATCGCCAGCATCAGCGGCAGCCCGTGCCGTGCCGCGCGCACCACCGATTCCGGGCTGCCGCCTACGCCGATCCAGGTCTTCAGCGGCGGGTTCTCCACCGTCGGGAAGACGCGCTGGTTCTTCAGCGCGGGTCGCGTCATGCCGTTCCAGGTGACCGGCCCCTGCGGCAGCAGCTTCACGAAGAGGTCGAGCTTCTCCTCGAACAGGACCTCGTACTGGTCCAGCTCGTAGCCGAAGAGCGGGAAGGATTCGGTGAAGGAGCCGCGCCCCAGGATCGCCTCCGCGCGCCCGTTCGAGGCCGCGTCCAGCGTCGCGAAGCGCTGGAACACGCGGATCGGATCGTCGGAGCTCAGCACCGTCACCGCCGAGCCCAGCCTGATATGCTTCGTGCAGCCGGCGATCGCGGCCAGCACGATCTCTGGCGCGGAGACGGCGAAGTCCTCGCGGTGGTGCTCGCCCACGCCGAAGAAGTCGACGCCCAGCTGGTCCGCCAGCATCCCCTCGGCGATGACGTCGCGGATCACCTGCGCGTGGGGAAGGAGCGTGCCGTCCGGGCCGGAGGTGACGTCGCCGAAGGTGTCGAGGCCGAATTCGAGAGGGGCGGTCATCCAATCTCCAGGGGAGGGTTTCCGCACAGAACTGGGCCCTCCGGCGGCCGCCGCAAGCCGGCGCCGCGCGACCCTGCCGTGCGTCCGGCAGGATCGGGACGCCGCGGCGCGGGCTCCGGGGTCAGGTCTTCATCAGCCCCTGGGCCGCGAGCCAGCCCTGGATCAGCGTGGCGACCTCGTCCGAATTGTCGTCGTGCATCAGCATGTGCGTGTTGCCGGTGACGCCCCGCGCGGTCATCTCCAGCAGCTCCACCGTGCCGCCGGCGGCCGCCAGCGCCGTCGCGAAGCGGTCGATGGCGACGCGGTAGGCGGGCCAGGGCGCCTGGTCGAGGTAGTCGCCCCAGACCATGAGCAGCGGAATGTTGCGCATGCGCGCCATGTCCACCGTCGCCGGGTCGGGCGCGCCGGTGCCCTCGACGGCGACGATCGCCGCCACCTTGTCCGGCGCGTCGAGCGCGGCGCGCAGCGCGAAGGCGACGCCCTGGCTGTGCACGACGATCACCGAGGGTTCGGTCATCTTTGCGAGGTAGGCGGCATAGGCCGCCTGCACATAGGCGTCCGAGCTCGCCCAGCGCGGGATCGCCTGGCGGCCGAGATTCTCCAGCATGGCGGGCGAAAAACGCGCGCCCGGATAGGGCCTGCGCCTGGCGGGGTCGAGGTCGAAGCCATCGGGCGGGCCGAAGCGGAAGGTGCGCCAGGCCTCGAAGAGGCTGCGGAAGACCGGCTCGTCGGGCAGGATCTCGGGGAAGCGCGGCCAGGAGGCGCGGCCGCGCTCGAAGGCGTCGCTGACATAGACGTCGTGGCCGGCGCGCAGGAAGAAGGACTGCCAGCCGGGGCGGCCGTCCGGCGTGTCCTCCCAGCAGGCGCCGGAGAGGCCGCCGCCATGCCAGAGCATCAGCGGGTGACGCGCCTTGGGCGCGGCCAGCTTCACGTATTGCGCGTACATCTGGCCGACCATGTAGTTGCCGTTCACCTCGATGCGGCGGACGGGGCCGGTCGCGGTCATGCGGACCTCGCGGGCGGGCAGGCCGGTGAGCGTGCGGACCTCGCCGCCGACATGGAAGCTGCCGATGGAGGCGACCTGGAGCGGCCCAGGGGTGGGCATCTGGCCGGAAGGGGCCGGAGTCAGGGTCTGGGTCTGAGTCTGGGCCGCGGCCGGCAGCGCGGCCGCGAGCATGCCGGTTCCGAGCATGGCCCGGCGGCGCGAGGCCACGCCCGGCCTGGAAATCTTGCGATCCACCTTGTCTCTCCCGGCGGCCGGCGCCGTTGGATCGGCGCGGCCTCTGTCGGGTTCTTAACCTCGCTGCCAGGCGAGGGGTAGAGCGCCATCCGGCGAGGCGGAATCGCTCCCGGCAAAGTGCCGAAGCGCGATCAGCCTCGCCGGATCACGCGTCGGCCGTTCCGTCAGCCATTTCGTCAGAGGGAGCGCGCCGCGTAGCTGTGGCCCAGCGAACGGCCCAGCACGGGATCGTGCAGCGTCATGCGGAACTGGGCGGCCGGGCGGATCGCGCCATGGACGGGCAGGGTGCCGCCGAACATCAGCACGCCGGGCCCGGTGGGGACGTCGAGGTCGCGCGCACGCTCGATCAGGTCATCGGGGTGGCGCATCGCGGCGACGGAGCCGTGCTGATAGGTGATCCAGCTTCCCCCCTCGAGGATCTCGCTCTGGATCTCGATCTGGTCCCAATGGTCGCGGACGTCGTCCCAGGCCCAGAGATGGCCGCCGATCGGCTTGGGGCACATCTGCTTCGAGACGGCGATGGAATAGGCCTCGACCTTGCGGTCCGTGTGGTCGGAGCCGCAGCCGATGAAGCGGCCCTCCGCCGTCTCCAGCACGAACCACTCGCCCTCGCCGCTGCTGTCGACGCCCAGCACGTCGACATAGGGCAATTGCGTCAGCGTCTCGATGCCGGCGCGGTAGAAGCAGGGGACGGTCTCCGGGGCCGCCACGCCGAGGGCCGCGAGCTCGTCGATATGCTCCTGCACCTTGTGCGGGTCACGCCCCGTCCAGCCGGCGATCACGAGTTCGGTGATGGCGGTCTTCAGCGTGCCGTCGGGCGTGGAAAACTCGAACTCGCGCATGAGGGTGTCCTGGACAGGGGGCGGGGGGCATCGGAACATGCAACGCAGAGAAAAGGGAGGGGTGGACGTGGAGCAGGTAGGGTTTATCGGGCTCGGCATGATGGGCAAGCCCATGGCCGTGAACCTCGTGTCCAAGGGCGTTTCCGTGACCAGCCTCGACGCGGCGGGCGTGACCATCGCGGGCGCCACGGCGGCGGCCGATGCGGCGGCGCTGGCCAAGGCGGGCAAGCTGATCATCCTGATGCTGCCGGACAGCAGGATCGTGGCCTCCGTGATGGAGGCGCTGCTGCCGGCGCTGCAGCCGGGCTCGCTGGTCATCGACATGGGGAGCAGCGCGCCGGGCGAGACCCGGCGCTGGGCTGCCGCGCTGAAGGCCAAGGGCTGCGGCATGCTGGACGCGCCGGTCTCTGGCTCGGTGCCCAAGGCGAGCGCGGGGACGCTCGCCATCATGGTGGGCGGCGAGGATGCCGACTACGCGAGGGCCGAGCCGGTGCTGAAGGCCATGGGCGAGAAGCTGATCCGCACGGGCGCGATCGGCAGCGCCCATGCGATGAAGGCGCTGAACAACTACGTCTATGCCGCCGGGCTGCTGGCGGTGAGCGAGGCCGCGCAGATGGCGGAGGCGCAGGGGCTCGACCTCGGCATCTTCGCGGCCGTGCTGAATGCGAGCTCGGGGCGCAACATCGCCTCGGAGACGAAGCTCGCGCAGGAGATCACCTCCGGCCGGTATGCGGGCGGTTTCCAGCTCGGGCTGATGCGCAAGGATCTGGAGACGGCGGGCAGCATCGCGGCGCAGACCGGCGTGCCCGCCGAGATGCTGCAGCTCTGCCGCGAGACCTGGACGGAGGCGCTGTCGGAATTCGGCCCGAAGGCGGACAACACCGAGATCCAC
>JAQGHZ010000440.1 GCA_028291485.1 Rubritepida sp.
CCACAAGGGTTCGGACCTGATCCACCTCGCCCTCGGCGGGATCATGATGAATTGCGGCTACGACCCCGACCCGGCCTGGCACTACGACCTGCCGCCGATCGCGCCGCAGCTTTGGCACGCCTACCACATCGCCGGCGACCAGGCGGTCGTCGGCATCATCGCCGCGCTGATCCACCGCCTGCACACGGGCGAGGGACAGGACATCGGCATCGCGATCCACGACGCGGTGTCGAAGACCACCGAGCTCGACGTCATGTCCTGGGTGATGCGACGGGCGCCGCTGTATCGCCAGACTTGCCGCCACGCGATCGAGAACGCGACGCATGTCCCCTCCATCGGCCACACCAAGGATGGCCGCTGGTACATCGCGGCGGGTGTCTCCGTGCGCGACCAGACGAACCTCGTGCCCTACCTTGCCAAATACGGCATGGAGGCCGACCTCGCGATGCCCGGCCCGGAGGCGGACGTCAGGGCGCGCAACGTCCCCGGCTCGGGCGCCAGCGACGAGAGCAAGAAGCATGTCTCGGAGATCGTGCAGCGCTTCATCCGCTCGTACCGCTACGACACCATGCCCTGGCGCGAGGCGCAGGATGCCGGCCTGCTCTGGGCGCCGCTGCGCAAGCCGCAGGAGAACGTCGCCGACGTGCATTGGCAGACGCGCGGCACCTTCGCCGAGATCGAGCATCCCGAGCACGGCCGCAGCTTTCATTACCCGGTAAGCCGCTGGCTCTCGACGGAGACGAACTGGCAGGCCGGGCGGCGCGCGCCGCTGCTGGGCGAGGACACGGATGCGGTCCTGGCCACGGTGCAGCCGCGCGTGCCGACACAGCCTGCCCGCCCGCGCGCAGGCGGGGCCACGAAGCTCTCGGGCTGGAACAAGCCGTTCCCGCTCCAGGGCGTGCGCATCTTCGACTTCTCCTGGTTCCTGGCCTCGGCCGGCGGCACGCGCTTCGCCGCCGCGCTGGGCGCGGACGTGATCAAGGTGGAGTGGAAGGCCAACCCGGACACGCGCCTGGCCGCCATGTCGCCCATCGGCGGGCGCGAGGCGCGCAGGGCCGCCACGGCGCCGCTCAAGGGCGTGACCGATTCCGACATGGGCGGGCAGTTCAACAACAAGAATTCCGGCAAGAGCGGGATGTCGCTCAACATCCGCCATCCCAAGGGTCTGGAGATCGCGCGCCAGCTCATCGCGCAGTCCGACGTGGTGGCCGAGGGCTTCTCGCCCGGCGTGCTCCAACGCCTCGGCCTCGGCTACGACGTGCTGCAATCGCTGCGACCGGACATCATCTACGTGCAGCAATCCGGCATGGGCGGCGTCGGCACCTATGGGCGCTTCCGCACGATCGGCCCGGTGGCCGCGGCCTTCGCCGGCACCTCCGAGATGTCGGGCCTGCCGGAGCCGGCGATGCCGGCGGGCTGGGGCTATTCCTTCCTCGACTGGATCGGTGCCTACAGCTTCGCGACCGCGATCATGGGCGCGCTCTACCATCGCGACGTCACGGGGAAGGGGCAGTGGATCGACAGCTCGCAATGCGAGTCCGGCATCTTCCTCGGCGGCGTGCCGGTGCTGGACTGGTCGGCGAACGGGCGCATCTGGTCGCGCATCGGCAACCGCTCGCCCTACAAGCCGGCCGCGCCGCACGGCGCCTATCGCTGTTCGGGCACCGACCGCTGGATCGCCATCGCCTGCTTCGACGAAGCGGAGTGGCAGGCGTTGGCACGCGCGGCAGGGCGCCCGGCATGGCTCACCGATCCACGCTTCGCCACGCTCGAAAGCCGGCTGCTGCACCAGGACGCGCTGGATGCCGCCGTCACCGAATGGACGGCCGGGCAGGAAGCGCATGCCTGCATGGACGCGCTGCAGAAGGCGGGTGTGGCCGCCGGCGTCTGCCAGAACGCCGAGGACCGCTGCGACCGCGACCCGCAGCTTGCCGCGCTGAACTGGTTCACCGAGGTGACGGGCACGAAGATCGGCCGCTGGCCGGTAACGGAGCTGCCGATGAAGCTCGCCGCCACGCCGCCCTATAGCGGCGGCATCATCGACCGCGGCGCGCCGGGCTATGGCGAGGACAACGCACGAATCCTCGGCGAGCTCCTGGGCTATTCCGCCGAGCAGGTCGCGGCGCTGGCGGAGGAGGGCGTGATCTGAGATGGGACACATGGTCTTCATCAGTGACATCCATCGCCAGTGGCACCATGTCGTCCGGGGCCTGGCGGGGCTGGAGCACAGACCTGACGTGGCCGTGCTGCTCGGCGACATGGAATGCGACCGCCCGCTCGACGAGGTCGCGGCACCCCTGCTCGAAGCCGGCATCGACGTGCGCTGGATCTGGGGCAACCACGACTACGACGGCGGCCCCGAGATGTGGGCGAACCTCACGGATCCCTTGCGCAATCCGCGCACGCGCGAGGGCGTGCTGAATGCGCGCGTGATGGAGATCGGCGGCGTCCGGATCGCCGGGCTCGGCGGCACCTTCCGGCGCCGCGTCTGGGAGCCGCCGTACGAGCGCCGACTGCAAGGCCGCTCGGAGCTCGCCGAGGACGTCGCCACGCTCGGCGCGGACTGGACGG
>JAQGHZ010000444.1 GCA_028291485.1 Rubritepida sp.
GAAAGGTTCCTCCGATGCACAACGTTGGGGCCAGTCATGCAACCGGGCAACCCGCATTGCCGAATGGCGTCGCGCACGCCACATCGGACGCCATGCAAACATCCCAACACGACATGATCGGGTGGCACGGCACCACGATCCTCTGCGTCCGCCGCGACGGGAAAGTCGCCATGGCGGGCGATGGCCAGGTTTCGATCGGCCAGACCGTGGTCAAGAACAACGCCCGCAAGGTGCGGCGCATCGCCCAGGGCAAGGTCATTGCCGGCTTCGCCGGCGCCACCGCCGACGCCTTCACCCTGCTGGAACGCCTCGAGGCCAAGCTCGAGCGCTTCCCGGACCAGCTCGAGCGCGCCTGCGTCGAGCTCGCGAAGGACTGGCGGACCGACCGCTACCTGCGCCGGCTGGAGGCGCTGCTGGCGGTGGCCGACAAGGACCGCTCGCTGCTGCTCACCGGCCAGGGCGACGTTCTGGAACCGGAAGATTCCCTCATCGGCATCGGCTCCGGCGGCAACTACGCGCTCTCCGCCGCGCGCGCCCTGATGACGGTGGACGGCATCAGCGCGGAAGAAATCGCGAAGCGCTCGATGAAGATCGCCGCCGACATCTGCGTCTACACCAACGGCAACTTCATCCTGGAGACCCTGGACCAGGAAGGAGCGGGCGCATGAGCGACGGCATCGCCGCACCGGAGACGGTGAACCTCTCCCCGCGCGAGATCGTCAGCGAGCTCGACCGCTTCATCATCGGCCAGCACGACGCCAAGCGCGCCGTGGCCATCGCGCTCCGCAACCGCTGGCGCCGCCAGCAGCTCTCCGAATCCTGGCAGGAGGAGGTGGTGCCGAAGAACATCCTGATGATCGGCCCCACCGGCTGCGGCAAGACGGAGATCGCGCGCCGGCTGGCCAAGCTCGCCAACGCGCCCTTCCTCAAGGTCGAGGCCACGAAGTTCACCGAGGTCGGCTATGTCGGCCGCGACGTGGAATCCATCGTGCGCGACCTCGTCGAGGCCTCCATCGTCCAGACGCGCGACGCGGCGCGGAAGGGCGTGCAGGCCAAGGCCGAGCTGCACGCGGAGGAGCGGCTGATCAGCGCCCTCACCGGCGAAGGCGCACAGGGCGATACGAAACAAAAGTTCCGCAAGATGCTCCGCGAGGGGCAGCTGGAGACGCGGGAGATCGAGATCGAGGTCACCGAAGCGCCCGGCACGCCCATCGGCATGATGGACATGCCCGGCATGCCGCCCGGCCAGATGCAGAACATGCAGGAGATGTTCGGCAAGATGTTCGGCGGCCGCGCCAAGCCGCGGAAGATGACCATCGCCGCGGCCCGCGAGGCGCTGACGCGCGAAGAGGCCGACAAGCTCGTCGACCAGGAGGCGCTGACCCGCGCCGCCGTGCAGAACGCCGAGAACAACGGCATCGTCTTCCTCGACGAGATCGACAAGATCGCCCGGTCGAGCGAGGGCGGCGTGCGCGGGGCCGATGTGAGCCGCGAGGGCGTGCAGCGCGACCTGCTGCCGCTCATCGAGGGCACGACGGTGAACACGCGGCACGGCCCGGTGCGGACGGACTACATCCTCTTCGTGGCCAGCGGCGCGTTTCACCTGTCCAAGCCGTCGGACCTGCTGCCCGAGCTGCAGGGCCGCCTGCCGATCCGGGTGGAGCTCAAGGCGCTGACCCGCGAGGACTTTCGGCGGATCCTCACCGAGCCGGAGCACTCGCTGCTCAAGCAGGCGAGTGCGCTGCTGGGCACCGAAGGCGTCGAGTTGAGCTTCGAGCCTGGGGCCGTCGACGCGCTGGCCGACCTCGCCGCCGAGATCAACGCGACGGTCGAGAACATCGGCGCGCGGCGGCTCTCGACGGTACTGGAGCGGCTGCTGGAGGAGATCAGCTTCTCCGCCAACGACAAGCGCGGCGAGAGCGTGACGGTGGATGCGGCGATGGTGAAGGACCGCGTGGCGAGCCTGGCGGCGAGCGCCGACCTCTCGCGCTACATCCTGTAGAGGTCGGCTGCGCGGGCTCGTCACGCGACGGGCCCGCTGCCGGCACCGGCGTTGCGGCGGCTCGCGCCGATCTGGCGGAAGATGCCCGAGGCAGCCTTCCGCGCTCGGATCGGGTGCGAGGCGGTTTTCGCGCGCGACGCTCGCGCAGGCACCGCCAGGCACGCGACAGCTGCTGGGCGGCGGGATCGGTTGCCGCCCCGGCGGCACCCCGATAGACCGGCCGCGTGGGGCGCAGTGCTCCGGAGTTGCAGATGCCCGAACGCGCCCTCACCGGCTACACCTTCGTCTTCGCCACGCTCGCCTTCACTGTGGCGGGCCAGATCCTGCTGAAGTGGCGCGCCACCGAGGTCGGCAAGGCACTGCCTTCGCCTGGCCGGGGCGCCTACATCCTCGGCATGTTCTCGGACTTCTACGTCTGGTGCGGGCTCGGCATGGCGGTGGTGGCGAGCGTCTGCTGGATGCTGGCCGTGCAGAAGCTGCCGGTGAGCGTAGCCTACCCCTTCATGGCCCTGAGCTTCCTCTTCGTGCCGCTGCTGGCCACGCTGCTGCTCGCCGAGACCCTGTCGCTCGGCCAGGGACTGGGCATGCTGCTCATCGTAACCGGCATCGCCCTGACGAATCTCGCAAAGTGATCGGGCTGCGGCCATGCCTCTCCTTCCCAAGGGTTTGATGGCAAAGGGCGCTTAACCCTTTCGCCCGCCCGGGGTCTAGGATATGGGCGAAGTCACTAGTCTTGATCCCCCGGAGGCAAACGTTCATGAATCGTCGTCTCGTCCTCGGCGCGGCCGCTGGCGCCGCTCCGGCTGCGCTCGCCGCCCCTGCCCTCGCCCAGACCCTGCCCGAGCTGCGCTGGCGCTTCCAGTCGAGCTTCCCGCGCAACCTCGACGTCCTCTTCGGCACGGCCGAGAAGGTCGCCGCCCGCGTCGCCGCACTGACCGAGAACAAGTTCCGCATCCAGACCTTCCAGGCGGGCGAGATCGTCCCGGGCCTGCAGGTGCTCGACGCCGTGCAGGCCGGCACCATCGAGTGCGGCCACACCGCCACCTACTGGTACATCGGCAAGGAGCCGGGCTTCGCCTTCTTCACGGCCGTCCCCTTCGGCCTGAACACCCGGCAGATGACCGCCTGGCTGCGCCATGGCGGCGGCAACCAGCTCGCCGATCAGCTCCTGGCCGACTACAACTGCTTCGGCATCCCCTGCGGCGACACGGGCGCGCAGATGGGCGGCTGGTTCCGCAACGAGATCCGCACCCAGCAGGACGTGCAGGGGCTGAAGTTCCGCATCTCCGGCCTCGCCGGCGAGGTGTTCAAGCGGATGGGCGCGAACCCCACCCTGGTCGCCCCGGCCGACATCTACCCGGCGCTCGAGCGCGGCACGATCGACGCCACCGAGTTCACCGGCCCGCATGACGACGAGCGCCTCGGCTTCCACCGCGTGGCCCGCTACTACTACGCGCCCGGCTTCTTCGAGCCCTGCGCGCGGCTGCACATGCTGATCAACAAGCGCGCCTATGAGGGGCTGCCGGCCCTCTACAAGGAGGCGCTCGCCGTCGCCTGTGCCGAGGCGGACAGCGAGATGGTCAGCCGCTACGACCACCTGAACCCGCTCGCGCTGCGCCGCCTCGTCGCGGCCGGCGCTCAGCTGCGCTTCTACTCGCGCGAGATCCTGCAGCTCGCCTGGCGCTCCAACGAGGCGATGATGGCGGACTACGCCGCTCAGAACCCGCGCTTCAAGACCATCTGGGACGCCTACCGCCCGTATCGCGGCGAGCTGTTCCAGTGGTTCCGGGTGGCCGAGAACAGCTACGACAACTTCGCCTTCGCCGCCGCCGCGGGTTAGTTTCGGTGCTCCCCCGCCGGGTACATGGAGCTCGGCGAGACGTTCGAAGAGGGGGCGCGGCGCGACGCCTGGGAGAAAGCGCGGGCCAAACTTGAACCGGATGGGATTCTTGCCTTTTATTCGATTGCAAGAATTCGGCCAGGTGCAGACTATTTATCGGTGCATCTGGCCGAGCCCGGATTCGCGCCGGGACTGGAGAGCCTGGATGTCCGGCTCTTCGCTTGGGGAGATATCCCTTGGGACGACCTAGCCTTTCCTTCGGTACGATGGGCCTTGCGGGCCTGGGCCGGAGGCGGAACGGCCATATCCGGCAACCCGCTGCAGGATTCTCGCGGGATGGCTGGGCTCTGACCTTATTTGTTGCGATCGCGGCGGTCTTAGGCCCCGCCGTCGCGCCTTCCGCCCAGGGCGTGGACACCCAGCTCCGCGTCGAGGCGCCGCGGGTGGCCCCCGCCCGTCCGCGCCCCAGGCCGACCGACCCGCGTGATCGCGCCTTCATGGACGGCGGCATCCCGTCCAACCCCGGCTTTTCCGGCTTCGGCGCCCGCCAGCCCGTTCCCGCGGCGCCTCGGGCCGAACTCGCCCCGCGGCCGAACATCGACCTGGAATACCGGCCGCCCCAGATCGCTCCGCCGAATGCCGCGACCATCAGCCCGACGCTCATCAACCCGGCGCTTCCGGGGCGCGGCGCGGCGGCCCAGGGCGCGATCCACCAGCGGGAGCAGCGTTTCCTCGAGAATCCCGCCGCCGGGGCGCGCTTCAGCGTGCCCATGACCTGGTAGCGACCCCTCGCTCCTGCCGGCGCCATGGGCTATGCCTCGCCGGCGACCTTCGGAGGAAGACATACGATGCGCAGCACGGCCTGGATGGCGCTCGCCGCCACCGCCCTTCTCGGGACTGCCCCGGCCTTCGCGCCCCCTGCCTTCGCTCAGGGCATGCTCGGCAGCGGCCGCACCACGGCGCGCCCCGCGCCCG
>JAQGHZ010000518.1 GCA_028291485.1 Rubritepida sp.
TGATGTTCCTGGGCAATCCGCAGTTCGGCTGCGAGCTCCAGCCCATCGACTTCGCGAAGGCCGCGGAGGCCATGGGCGGGCGCGGCTTCCGGGTTTCCCGCGCGGAGGACATGGAACGCGTGCTGGACGAGGCCTTCGCCACGGAAGGCCCTGTGGTCATCGAGGCGACGGTGGACGCCTACGAGCCCATGATGCCCCCGAAGATGCCGCCGGACTACGCGAAGAACTTCGCCAAGGCGCTGCCCGAGACGCCGCATCACGAGCGCATCGAGGAGAACGTGGCGCAAGAGCCGGCGCGCACGCTGATGCGCTCCTAAAAGCCGGCTAGCTCCAGGCCCGCAGGATGTCCTCCGTGGAGGCCGTCTCCACCTGTTGCCCGTAGCGCGTCGCATAGACGGTCATCGAGGCGTCATGCGCCTCATCCGACGAGCTGCAGAGCGCATCCGCGGCAATGACCACGCGGTATCCCCGGTCCACGGCGCCGAGCACGGTTGCGAGGACGCAGACATCCGTCTCGCCACCAGAGATCGCCAAGGTGTCGACCCCCTCATGGCGGAGCCGGGAATCCAGCTCGGCCGTATGCCAGGGCGAGTAGACCTTCTTGTCGAGCACGGCGGCCGGCGGGGTGAAACGCTGAAGCGGTGCGACGATATCCACCATGTCGTCGCCGATCTCGCTGAGCGTCATCGCGTGCCAGCGCCGGTAATACTGGCGCCAGGTCCCCTCCCCCTCCCCCGGATGACGCGCCGGGATGAAGCGGGTGAAGATGGTCCGCGCCGGCTGCGCCGCGACCAGCTCCACGGCCTTCGGCAGCACTCGTCCCATCCAGGGCATCTTCCAGGGCGTGTCCTCCAGGAACATGCGCTGCATGTCGACGCAGATGTGCCGGCAGCTCACGCCGAGCGCACCGTGGCGAAGACCGGTCGTGTTCCCCATGGCGTCCTCCGGCAGGACAACGGCATCGAGAGGCCGTGGTTTCCCACCGCGGACGGCCGGAAAGACGGATATGCGGCGACACCCGACCCTCCTTGCGGCGTTATCCGGACGGATGCACGCCGGGCATCTCGCCCGCCTGCACATCCGACCTTCAGGAGGTGCGCATGACCGAGAAGCAGAAGGGACGGAAATGGTCGGCGGAGGCCGGCGCGGACAGCGACGCTCTCGACCTGCAGCCGAAGCTCTTCGAAAAGGACGATCCCGCGGAGATCGCGGCCTCCCTCAAGCGGTCCGCGGAACACAGCCAGCGCCGCAAGGCGAACCCGTTCCGCTCCGCCATGTCGATGCTGAGCTTCTACATCAACCGGGCCGGCCGGAACCTCTCGGCCTCGCGCAAGCGGGTCCTGGAGAAGGCCAAGGACGAGTTGCGCCGCGACTTCCATCGCTGAGGAGGATGGCCGTGCCCGCCAGCGCCGAGGCCCGCGCCCGAATGGTCGAGCGGCAGCTGGCGCGACGCGGCATCGTCGATCCCGCCGTGCTCGCGGCCATGCGTGAAGTTCCGCGGGAGGAGTTCGTTCCGGCAGGCCAGCGCGAATTCGCCTACGAGGATACCCCCCTTTCGATCGAGGCCGGCCAGACCATTTCCCAACCCTATATCGTCGCGCGGATGATCGAAGCCGCGGGCCTCGCGGCAGGCGACCGCGTGCTCGAGGTCGGCGCCGGCTCCGGCTATGCAGCGGCGGTGATGAGCCGGATCGCCGCGCAGGTCCACGCGATCGAGCGGCACGAGGAGCTCACGAGCCTCGCGCGCGAACGGCTGCGGCGTCTCGGCTACGGCAATGTGACGCTGCGCACCGGCGACGGCACGCTTGGCTGGGCCGATGCGGCGCCCTTCGATGCCATCCTCTCCGCCGCCGCCGGGCCGGCGATCCCGCAGGCGCTGAAGGAGCAGCTCGATATCGGCGGACGGCTGGTGATGCCGGTCGGCAGCCAGCGCAACCAGAGGCTGGTGAAGGTGACACGCCGCGACGCGCGTCATTTCGAGGAGGAGGATCTCGGCGGCGTGCTCTTCGTACCGCTGATCGGCGAGCAGGGCTGGAAGACGGACGAACGCGGAACCAAAGGCGCGACCGCCGCGCCGGAGCGGGCCGTTCCGAAGCTGATCGCCGCGGCGGCAGAGCCTCTCCCAGATCCGGAGGATCCGGGTTTCGGCGCCGCCTTCGACCGCTTCGCCGAGGCCAGGGTGGTCCTGCTCGGCGAGGCAAGCCACGGCACCTCGGAATTCTATCGCGCCCGCGCCGCCATCACGCGGCGGCTGATCGAGCGCCACGGCTTCTCCATCATCGCCCTCGAAGCCGACTGGCCCGACGCCGCCAGCCTCGACCGTCACGTCCGCCATAAGCCGCCCGCCGGCGACACGGAGCGGCCCTTCGCGCGATTTCCCACCTGGATGTGGCGCAACGCCGAGGTCGAGGCCTTCACCACCTGGCTGCGCGGCTGGAACGCCGCCTGCCCGCCCGAGGCGCGCGCGGGGATCTACGGCCTCGACCTCTACAGCCTGTCCGCCTCCATCCGCGCCGTGCTGGACTATCTCGACCGCGTCGACCCCGAGGCTGCCGCCGTGGCGCGCGAGCGCTATGGCTGCCTGACGCCCTGGGCGAACGAGCCGCAGGCCTATGGCCGCATGGCGCTCAGCGGGGGCTACGCGCGCTGCGAGACGGCGGTGGTGGAGACGCTGACCGCGCTGCTCGGCCGGCAGCTCGACTACGGCGCGCGGGACGGCGAGGCCTTTCTCGACGCCACGGCCAATGCGCGCCTGGTGCGGGACGCCGAAGCCTATTACCGCGCGATGTACTACGGCTCGGCGGAGAGCTGGAATCTCCGCGACACCCACATGTTCGAGACGCTCGCCGCGGTGCTGGAGGCGCGCGGACCGGCTTCGAAGGCCGTGGTCTGGGCGCACAACTCCCATATCGGCGACGCCTCGGCGACCGAGATGGGCAACGGCCGCGGCCAGCTGAACATCGGCCAGCTCTGCCGCGGCCGCTTCGGGCACGGTGCCGCGCTGGTCGGCTTCGGCACCCATGCCGGCACGGTGGCCTGCGCCACGGATTGGGACGGCCCGCTCGAGATCAAGCCGGTTTGCCCCTCGCTGCCGGAGAGCTTCGAGCGGCTGGCGCATGACAGCGGCGCCGCGCGCTTCCTGC
Organism: Rubritepida sp.; assembly: GCA_028291485.1. Lineage (GTDB taxonomy): Bacteria > Pseudomonadota > Alphaproteobacteria > Acetobacterales > Acetobacteraceae > Roseococcus. The sequence continues at coordinate 3,144 of JAQGHZ010000518.1, forward strand.
TCGACCTGGGCGACGGTGGAAGTGAGGTCCGCGAACGCCTGCTGGCGCCACGCCTGGAACGGTTCATCGGCGTGATCTACCGGCCCGAGACGGAGCGCTGGAGCCATTATGTCGAATGCTCGCTGCCGCGGCAGTTCGACGCCTGGGTCTGGTTCGACGAGACGCGGGCGGTCACCCCGCTGCCGACGCGTCGCACGGAAGGACCCGCCGAGACCTGGCCTTCCGGCCTCTGATCCCGCGGGCCCTCGTCAGCGGCCCGTCGTGCCGCGGGCCGGGGAATCGCCCGTGCCGGCCGTTCCCGTGGATGGCGTCTGGCCCTGCGACTGCGCCGTCGCGGAACCGGCATCCGCTTCATGAAGCGGCAACGTCGCGTGATCCGGAAAGGTTCCCCCGGCAGTCTGTGAAGCGACTCCACGACCGGGGGGAAGGGTACTAATGCCCTCCCAAAACGAGCAACTGAAACGGCATCAGCAGGGCCTGTATCCGCAGCAGGATGGCGTGGACCAGCCCGACCGCATCGACGGCATGCAGCGCGATCGCGCGGCCCGTGCCGATTCCGGGCTGCGACAGCGCCTCGTGGTTCGAGGTATAGGCGTTGGCGATGCAGTGACTTCCGGGGACGACGCCGTCCAGCCCGCCCTCGTAGAGCGGCTCCAGCGCGACCAGGACGGTCCCCGGCTGGCGGAACTGCTGGACATCGAGCAGCTGGTCGGTCCCGCGGATCTGCCCACCCGCCACGAAGGCCTGCACCTGCGTGACAACCATCGGGATCACGACCCAGGGCTGCGAAATGCACACGGCCTCGGCGATCATGCCGACCCGCATCACCTTCGCCTCGATTTGCCCGAAGCCGGCGGCGAGCGAGCGGTTGCGGGTGCCCAGACCCTCGGGCACCAGCACGCCCGCCGGGCGCAACAAGGGGTTCACGACGTCGCCCACCTGGAGCAGGAACTGCTCCACCCGGCCGCTCACGCCGGCGCGGATTACGGTCTTGTCCAGCTCGGCCTGTGCCTGTGCCAGGG
>JAQGHZ010000523.1 GCA_028291485.1 Rubritepida sp.
CGCCGCGCAGCAGGGGGAGCAGCGAGCGGCCCTCCAGCAGATGCGGCTGCGCCTCCAGCCCCAGCGCGTCGAGGATGGTCGGCACGCCGTCGATCGCCTCCACGAAGCGCTCGTCCACCATGCCGCGCGTCGCATCCGCCTCGGGCGAGGGATCGTAGAGGAGAAAGGGCACGCGCTGGATGCAGTCGTGGAACAGCTCCTTCTCGCCGAGCCAGTGGTCGCCGAGATAGTCGCCATGATCCGCGGTGAAGATGATCAGCGTGTCCTTCCACCTTCCCGTCCGCTCCAGCAGCTCCCAGACGCGGCCGAGATGCGCGTCGATCTGCGCGATCAGGCCCTGGTAGGTCGGGCGCACGGCGGCGATGCACGCGTCCAGCTGGAAGCTCTGCGCGACCTCCTCGTTTTGGAACTCGCGGAGCACGGGATGCGCCGCCTCGCCGCGCTCGGCCGGATGCCGGCTGACGGGCAGGCATTGCCCGGGCGTGTACATCGCGTGGTAGGGCGCCGGCGCGATGTAGGGCCAGTGCGGCTTCACATAAGAGAGGTGCAGCACCCAGGGCGTCTCGCCCTGGCCCTCGATGAAGCGCAGCGCCTGGTCGGTGGTGTAGGCGGTCTCGCTGTGCTCCTCGCGCACGCGGGCGGGGAGGCGGGCGTTGCGCATCTTCCAGCCGTTGAGCACCTCGCCGCGCTCGTTCTCGACGGCGATGACGTGGTCGGTCCAGGGGTCCTTGCTGTCGTAGCCCTGGGCGCGCAGCCAATGGGCGTAGGCGCTGCCGGTCTCGGCGTGGTGGCCGTCATGGCGGTCGACCAGGGTGAACCAGCCCTCGCGCAGCAGCACCGCAAGCTCGTCCTGCCCGTCGAGCAGCAGGCGCTTCATGCCGCTGGTGTCGGGCAGCATGTGCGTCTTGCCGGCGAGCGCGAGCGTGCGCCCCGCCTCACGCAGGTGCCAGCCGAGCGTGACCTCGCCCACGCCGAGCGGCACGCGGTTGTGGGTCGCGCCATGCGAGGCGACGTAGCGCCCCGTATAGAAGCTCATGCGCGAGGGGCCGCAGATGCCCGACTGCACATAGGCCTGGGAGAAACGCACGCCCCGCGCCGCCAGCGCGTCGATGTTCGGCGTCTTCAGGAAGGGATGGCCGGAACAGCCCAGATGGTCCCAGCGCAGCTGGTCGCACATGATGAACAGGACGTTGCGCGCGGCCATTGGCGTTTCCCTTGCTGCGCGGCATCGTAGCGGCAAGTTCGAAACAGGAAACGCCAATGGCCCGCTTCACCGCCCTAACCCCCGAGACCATGACCGCGCGCCAGCGCGAGGTCGCCGAGAATATCGCCTCCGGCGCGCGTTCCGGCCTGCGCGGGCCCTTTCCGGCCTGGCTGCACAGCCCGGAGATGGCCGACATCATGCAGCGCGCCGGCCGCTTCATGCGCTGGGACAGCAGCTTTCCGGCCCGCCTCTCGGAGCTGGCCATCATCATCACGGCAAAGGCCTACGAGGCCCGCTACGAGTGGTTCGCCCATCTGCCGCTGGCTCTGCAGGGCGGGCTGAAGCCCGAGATCGGCGAGGCTGTCCGCGTGGGCCAGCAGCCCCGCGACATGGCCGAGGACGAGGCTGCGGTCTATCACTTCTGCACCGAGCTGCACCGCGACAAGGACGTGACGGAGGCGGCCTTCGAGAAGGCCAGGGCCCTGTTCGGCGAAAAGGGCGTGGCGGAGCTGCTGGGCATCTGCGGCTACTACGCCGCGGTGGGCCTCACGCTGAACGTGGCGCGCGTGCCGCTGCCGGAGGGGACGCCCGATCCGTTCGGGTGAGGGTCAGCGCGGTCGGCGGAGGGCGTCTTCATTGGCCATCCCCGCCGCGCTGGAGACGAGGCCCAGCCGGGGCAGGTTCCCCAGCCGCCTCAGCACCTCTTCGGGCGGGACGGTGAAGAACGAACCCGACAGGGACGCCAGCGCCCGGGCCTGGCTCCCCGCGCGCAGTGCCTGGCTGGCCTGACGCAGAAGCTGCTCCACCGGGCCGTTCGGCGCCGTGAGGCTGATGCCGAGGGTGCGCCGCATCTCCAGCACCGCCGACTGCAATGTCTGCGTGGTCGCGGGGTTCGCCCGCGTCGACCAGATCGGATCGTCCCGGAAGCTGCGGGCCAGGAACTCCAGCTGGGCCGCGGCCATGGCCGCGCCAGCGGGGTCGCCGTCCCAGCGCGAGGTGTCGCCCAGGTTCTGCGTCGCATAGAGCGCCGCGCCCCGGACGGGATCGCCGAATCCACCAAGGTAATCCGTGACCGGATCCTGCGCGCAGGCGGCGGCGAGGACGGGGAGGGCGAGGAGCGCGCGACGTTTCATGGCGTCATTCTGGCATGGCGCATCTTGCCCGTCAGCACGCACGCTGTCACACACCCCCACGGGATGAATGACGCTGGTAACCCGTTCTCGCCGCCTGGCCTCCTTCCGGCCGGGCTCATGGATCTGCTGCCGCCCGAGGCGGAGCAGGAGGCGGGGCTTGTCGAAGCCCTGATGGAGGGCTTCGCCCTCTACGGCTACGAGCGCGTGAAGCCGCCGCTCCTGGAGTTCGAGGAAGGCCTGCTGGCCGGCTCGGGCGCCGCCGTGGCCGAGCAGACCTTCCGGCTCATGGACCCGGTCAGCCAGCGGATGATGGGGCTCCGGGCCGACACCACTCCCCAGGTGGCGCGAATCGCGGCCACCCGGCTCGGCCTCCAGGCCCGGCCGCTGCGGCTCTGCTACTCCGGCCAGGTGCTGCGGGTGCGCGGTTCCGAGCTGGCGCCGTCCCGCCAGCTGCCCCAGGCCGGCATCGAGCTGATCGGCGGCGCCGCGCCCGAGGCCGATGCCGAGGTCGCCCTGGTCGCGGCCGAGGCGCTGGCGCGGGTCGGCGTCACCGGCATTACCCTGGACGTCACCCTGCCGCGCATGGCGCATACGCTGCTCGAGGCCGCGGGCGTCGGCTCCGCCCTGGCCGAGCGGCTGATCCGCGCGCTGGACCGCAAGGACGCCGCCGCCGTGACGGCCCTGGCGGACGGGGCGGGCCCCATCGCGGCCCTGCTGCCGACCCTGCTCGGCGCCACCGGCCCGGCCGCCCATGCCATCGAGGTGCTGCGCGCCGCCGACCTGCCCGAGGCGGCCCGGGCGATTGCGGAAAATGCCGCCAGCGTCATCGAGGCCATCGCGGCCCGTGCGCCGGACCTGCGCATCACGCTGGACCCCGTGGAGTTCCGCGGCTTCCAGTATCATGTGGGCGTCGCCTTCACGATCTTCGGGCCGGGCCGGGCAGGGGAACTCGCCCGCGGCGGGCGCTACCTCTCGGTCAACGACGAACCGGCGACGGGCATGACGCTCTATCCCGACGCGGTGCTGCGCGCGGCCCCGCCCGCGCCCTCTCGCCCGCGCTGCTTCCTGCCCCTGGGCACGCCCGCCGCCGCCGGCGCGGCGCTGCGCGAGCAGGGTTTCGCGACCGTGGCGGCGCTCTCCGCCGCCGACCAGGCCAGCGCCCTGCGCTGCACCCATTCATGGGACGGCCAGCGCGCGGTCCCGATCGAGAAAGGTACCGGCTGATGGCCAATGTCGCCGTGATCGGCGCCCAGTGGGGCGATGAGGGCAAGGGCAAGGTGGTGGACTGGCTCGCGAGCCGGGCCGACATCGTCGTGCGCTTCCAGGGCGGGCATAATGCCGGCCACACGCTCGTCGTGGGCGACACGACCTACAAGCTGTCGCTGCTGCCCTCGGGTGTGGTGCGCGGCAAGCTGGGCATCATCGGCAACGGCGTCGTGCTCGACCCGGACGCGCTGCTGGCCGAGATCGAGAAGGTGCGCGGGCAGGGGCTCGACGTCGGCCCGCACAACCTGCGCATCGCCGACAACGTGCCGCTCATCCTGCCGCTGCACCCAGCGCTGGACCGCGCGCGCGAGGCCGCCCGCGGCGAGGACAAGATCGGCACGACCGGCCGCGGCATCGGCCCGGCCTATGAGGACAAGGTCGGCCGCCGCGCCATCCGCCTCTGCGACCTCGCCGAGCCGGAGACGCTGAGCGCCAAGCTGGACGAGCTGCTGCTGCACCACAACTCGCTGCTGCGCGGGCTGGGCTCGCCGGAATTCGAGAAGCAGGCGCTGCTCGACGGGCTGCTGGCCCTGGCGCCCAAGCTGCTGCCCTATGCCGAGCCGGTCTGGGAGCGCCTCGACGCCGCCCGGCACGAGGGCAAGCGCGTGCTCTTCGAGGGCGCGCAGGCGGTCATGCTCGATGTCGATCACGGCACCTATCCCTATGTCACCAGCAGCAACACGGTCGCCGGCAATGCGGCGGCGGGCGCGGGCGTGGGGCCGGATTCGATCGGCCTCGTGCTCGGCATCGCCAAGGCCTATGCGACGCGCGTCGGCTCCGGGCCCTTCCCGAGCGAGCTCTTCGACGAGACCGGCAAGCTGCTCGGCGAGCGCGGCCGCGAATTCGGCACGGTGACGGGCCGCCCCCGCCGCTGCGGCTGGTTCGACGCGGCGATGGTGCGCCAGGCGGTGAAGATCGGCGGCGTGAACGGGCTGGTGCTCACCAAGCTCGACGTGCTGGACGGGCTGAAGGAGCTGAAGATCTGCGTGGGCTACCACGTGGACGGGGCCGTGCTGAAGCACCTGCCCTCGGCGATGAAGGCCCAGGCCAAGGCCGAGCCGATCTTCGAGGTGATGGAGGGCTGGTCCGGCTCGACCCGCGGCGCGCGGAGCTATGCGGAGCTGCCGGCGCAGGCGGTGAAGTATGTGCGCCGCATCGAGGAGTTGGTGGAGGCGCCGGTGATGATGCTCAGCACCTCCCCGGACCGCGACGATACGATCTCGCTGAGGGACCCCTTCGCGGGGTGATCCGGTAAGGCCGGCGCGTCCAGGCGCCGGCCGCTGGGCTCGGCGCTCATGTCGCTCAGCCCTCCGCCAGCAGGGCCCCCAGGTCCA
>JAQGHZ010000161.1 GCA_028291485.1 Rubritepida sp.
ACCAGGCTTGCCATGCTCGTTCCCTCCACGCGCCGCGCCATCCTGCCGCGTTGACGCCCGCCTTGCCAGAGCCGAGCATTTCCGCCCCCGTCCAGGAGCGCATCGATGCCGCAAGCCGAACTGCCCATCACCGGATATCTCGACCGTTTCTCGCATCGCCCCGGTGAAAGCTTCGCGGTGAAGGTGAGTGCCCCGGGCGGCGGTGCGGCACGGGCCCGGCTGGTGCGCGTGATCTCGGGCGATCCCAATCCGGAGGGCCCGGGGCTGCGCTTCGCCGATGGCGCGGAGCATTTCGATCGCGCCTTCCAGGCCCGGCACCAGCCCGTCCGGCCGGGCTCCTATGCACGCGTGCCGCATCCGCCGCGCCGGCCCGCCGGTCCCTGCACCTGGTCCGCAATGGCGCGGCTGGAGGCCATGCCGCCCGCCGACGCCGCGCTGCTGAGCGAGGAGCAGCCGGACGCCGCGGTGACCCTGGGCGTCGGTCCAGGCGGCGCCTGGGCCGAGATCACCCCCGGCGTCCGTCTGGAGACCGGCGCGCCCTGGCCGCTGCGGCAATGGATGCGGATCTGGCTGAGCGCCGATCCCGCCACGGGACAGATCACGCTCGGCCAGCAGCCGATCGGCGGGGAAGCCGTCACGGCCCAGGCCACGCAGCCGCCCCTGCGCCTGCCCGACGGCAGCGGAGCCCTGCTCTTCGCCGCGCGCGACACCGCCCGGCCGCGGGCCCATTTTACCGGCAAGCTGGAGGCGCCGGCACTGCATGCCGGCATCCACGCCGCCTGGCAGGATGCGCCGGACCCGCTGGCCGCCTGGGAATTTTACCTGGATATCACCACCCAGGCCATCACCGACACCGGCCCGCAAGCCTGCCATGGCGTGCTGGCGAATGCCCCCACCCGCGCCATGACCGGCACCCGGTGGTCCGGGGCCGAGATGAGCTGGCGCCACGCGCCGAGCCACTACGCTGCCATCCATTTCCATGCCGACGACCTCGGCGATTGCGGCTGGGAGACCGATTTCGAGTTCGCCGTGCCCCAAGGCCTGCGCAGCGGAGCCTATGCCCTGCACCTCACCTGCGCCGCGGGCGAGGACTGGTTACCCCTCTACATCCTGCCGCCACGTGGAACGGCGGGCGCGCCGGTGGTCTTCCTGGCCTCGACCTTCACCTACCAGGCCTATGCCAACCATGCGCGCGGGAACAATGATACGGCCTACAAGGCGCGTGTCGCCGCCTGGGGCGCCTATCCGCACAATCCCAGCGATTTCCCGCTTTATGGTGGGTCGACCTACAACCGCCATGCCGACAACAGCGGCATCGCGCTCTCCTCGCGGCTGCGGCCGATCATGACGATGCGGCCCGGCTTTCTCACCTTCAACGACGCCAAGGGCTCCGGCCTGCGCCACTACCCCGCGGACACCCACCTGCTGGCCTGGATGGAGGCCAAGGGCATCGCGTTCGACGTCATCACCGACGAGGACCTGCACGAGGAGGGCGCCGCGCTTCTCGCCCCCTACAAGGTGGTGCTGACCGGCAGCCACCCGGAGTACCACACCCCCGAAACCCTCGATGCGCTGGCCGAATACACGCAAGGCGCAGGGCGGATGATGTATCTCGGCGGCAACGGCTTCTACTGGCGCATCGCCTGCGTGCCGGAACTGCCGGGAACGCTGGAGGTCCGTCGCGCCGAGGGCGGCATCCGCGCCTGGGCCGCCAATCCCGGCGAATACTACCACCAGCTCGATGGCCAGTATGGCGGGCTGTGGCGGCGCAACGGGCGCCCGCCGCAGAAGCTGGCCGGCGTCGGCTTCTCCGGTCAGGGCCTGTTCGAGGGCACGCATTACCGCAAGCTGCCCGCCGCCGCGGACCACGCCTGGGTCTTCGAGGGCGTGGAGGCGGACACCTTCGGCAATTACGGCCTCTCGGGCGGCGGCGCCGCGGGCTTCGAGCTGGACCGCGCCGATTTCACCCTGGGCACGCCGGCGAACGCCGCCATCCTCGCCCGTTCCGAGGACCCGCCCGCCTCCTTCGTCACCGTGCCGGAAGAGCTGCTCTCCCACGTCAACACCATCAGCGGCGAGAAGGCCGATGCGCTGAAGCGGGCGGAGATCGTGCATTTCGTCACCCCCGGCGGCGGCGAGGTCTTCGCCGTGGGCTCCATCACCTGGTGCGGCAGCCTGTGGAGGGACGGCGCCTTCCAGGGCCCGGTCAGCCGGATCATGGAGAATGTGCTGCGCCGTTTCGCGGCCGGTTGACGGCGCCCCCGCGCGGGGTCGAGACTTTTGGCGCCAACGAAGGAAAAATCCGCATGAAACGTCTGCTGGTCGCCTCCTGCTTCGCTTCCTTCGCCATGGCTTCCCTTGGGGCCGGGCCCCTTCACGCGGCGCCCTTCACCTGTCCCGCCCGGGGCGGAGACATCGTCTTCGGCCAGGAAGCGAACGTGAATTCGCTGGACCAGATGACGTCCAACACGATCTCCACCCGCAACATCGCGATGAACGTCTTCGAAACGCTGATGACGCGCGACGAGAACAACAACCCCATCCTCGAGCTCGCCGAAAGTATGGTCGCGGCGCCGGATGGGATGACCTACACCTTCCGCCTGCGCTCCGGCGTCACCTTCCACAACGGCAAGGCGCTGACCTCGGCCGATGTCGCGGCCTCCTTCAACCGCTACAACCGCATCGGCCTGCAGCGCAGCACGCTCGACAATGTGGCGGGCTGGGACACGCCCGATCCGATGACCTTCGTCATCCGCATGAAGCAGGCGCAGCCCACCTTCCTCGAGGCGCTGTCCTCCTTCTCCGTGCCCATCGTGATCATCCCCTCCGAGCTGGAGAATGACGAGCGGCAGCAGCTGCGGACCATCGGCACCGGCCCCTTCCGGCTGATGGAATTCGTCCCCGGCAGCCATGCGCGGCTGGGCCGCTACGACGGCTACAGCCCCAACACCGCCTTCGAGCAGCGCACCGGCTTCGGCGGCTACCGCGTCGCCTGCGTGGATACCGTGACCTTCCGCATCGTCACCGAAGCCTCGGCCCGCGTGGCCGGGCTCGAGACGGGCGCGTTGCAGGGCGTGGAGGACGTGCCCACCCGTTCGCTGGAAGGGCTGCGCCGCAACAGCGCCATTACCGTGCTGCCCCTGCAGAACTGGTGGATCCAGATCGCGCTGCCGAACACCTCCATCCCGCCGACCAACAACCTGGCCTTCCGCCGCGCCGTGCAGGCCGCACTGGGCGCGGAAGACATCATGGATGCCGCGACGGACAGCAATTTCCGCCTGAATGTCGGCTTCCAGTTCCCCAACCAGGCCACCTACACCGATGCGGGCCGCGAGACCTACAACATCAACAACCCGGCCCGCGCCCGCGCCCTGCTGCGCGAGGCGAACTACCGCAACGAGCCCATCGTCATCCTGACGAACCGCGACTATCCGCCGATTTACA
>JAQGHZ010000592.1 GCA_028291485.1 Rubritepida sp.
CCCGGCGACGAGGACGAAGAGGTGGCTCAGCGCGACCGCATCCGGTTGTTGCGCGGCAGGTGCTCCACCTCGGCGAGGCCGAGGGCCTCCATCACCGGCGGCACGTAGTGGGCGAAGCGGCCGCGCAGGCCCTTCTTCAGCCCGTACCAGCCGCCGCCCGGAGTCGTCAGGGTCCAGGGGTCTTCGCGAGTCCCCTGGCCCATCGTCAGATCACCGAGACCCCGGCCAACGCCAGCAGCGCGATGAAGAGCGTGCTCGCGATGCCCAGCAGCAACGGCGCCGCGCCGCGCCGGCGCAGCGCGCGCAGGTCGGTCTGGAGGCCCAGCGCCGCCACCGAGGCGGCCAGCATCACCGGCACCAGGAAGCGCGAGACGTCCACCACCGCCCTGGGCACGAGGCCCGTGCTGCCCAGCACCACCAGCGCCAGGAAGCCGAAGGCGAACCAGGGCATGGGCGCCTTGGCGTGGCCCGCCTCGCCATGGTGCCGCTTGGCCACCCACCAGCCCAGGGTCACCACCGCCGGCGCCAGCAGGAAGACGCGGGCAAGCTTCATCACGGTGCCGCTCTGCGACGCATCGGGCCCGCCGGCCGCCGCCGCGCCCACGGCCTGCACCACCTCGTGGATCGAGGCGCCGGCCCAGAGCCCGTAGGTCCGCCCCGTCATGCCCATGAGGTCGCCGAGATAGGGGAAGAGGATCAGCGAGGCCGTGCCGCAGAGGGTGATGACCGCCAGCGAATAGGTCACGTCCTCGTCCTCGCCGCGCACCACCTGGTTGGCGGCGACGATGGCCGAGGCGCCGCAGATCGAGGTCCCGGTGCCGATCAGCACCGCAAGCTTCTCGTCCACGCCCAGCAGCTTCCCGAGCCAGATGGTGAAGGGCAGCGTCAGCCCGACCACCAGCACCGCCAGCACCAGCGCGCCGAGGCCGAGCTGCGCCAGCATCCCGAGCGTCACCTGGAGGCCCAGCAGCACGATCGCGAAGCGCAGCAGCGGCCGCACGGCGAAGGCGATGCCCGGCTTGATCGCCGCCGGCCGGCCGATCACGGCGCCGATCCCCACCCCCACCACCAGCGCCACCACGACCGGGTTGAGCGCGGCGAGGCCGGTCATGTTGCGGATGACGATCGCGACCGCCGCGATGGCAAGGCTCAGCGCAAGGCCAGGGGCCAGGCTGCGCGCGCGGTCAGGAAAGGATTGCGCCGCGGCGGAGGTGCTGCTGGGTACTGCCATGGGAGTCGGAAACTGCCTCGTTTGTTGGCAGGACCGTCCTCCGCCGGGGCCGGTGCGTCAAGCCGCGGTGGTTGCATCCGTCGCGCTCCCGGCGTCACACTTGACGCGGAGATTCCCGGGAGAACGCCATGCCGATCCGCCTTCCACGCCGCGGCCTGCTCGCCGCCTCGCTCGCCTCCCCTTTGGCCCTGCCGGCCATCCGCACCGCCTCGGCCCAGACCACCCTCGAATGGGTGGCCGGCTCGCTCGGCGGCGGCTGGTACACCATGGCAGCCGGCCTCGCCTCGCTCATCCGCGAGGAGAATCCGGACCTCCAGGTCCGCGTGGTGCCGGGCGGCGGCCTCGCCAACCCGACCCGCATCCAGAACGGCCAGAGCCAGATGGGCTGGGGCATCGATGCCTTCACCTCCGCCGCCTTCAAGGGCGAGGATCCCTATACCTTTGCCCATCCCAAGCTGCGCAGCCTCGGCACCGGCTATTCGCCGACCGACCACTACCTGATCGGCCGCGCCGACGGGCCGACCGACATGCGCGAGATCCTGACGACGCGCGGGCTGAAGCTCGGCACGCCGCAGCGCTCGTCGACCGACGAGATGTCCGCCCAGCGCATCCTGCGCTTCCTCGGCTCCTCGCCCGACCAGATCCGCTCGGGCGGCGGGCGCTACCTGAACGGCAGCTACAACGACGTCGCCTCCGCCTTCAACGACGGTCAGGTCGACTATGTCTATGCCTGCCTCGCCCGTCCGGCCGCCATGCTGACCGAGATCGCCCAGGGCCGCCGCGCGGCGAAGCTGATCGCCTTCCCGGACGACATCCGCGCTCACATGAAGAGCACCTACAGCTATACCGAGGCCGACCTGCCGCCGACCGTCTACCCGACGCTGATGACGGCGCCGATCAAGGTGACGGCGATGGACAGCGTGGTCCTCGTTGCCGACACGACGCCCGAGCCGGTGGCCTATGCCATCACCAAAACCTTCATCAAGAACAAAGGTCCGCGCCTCACCACGATCCACGGCTCCATGGCCGCCTACGATCCCAGGACCTCCTGGCAGTACACGGGCTGCCCGCTGCATCCGGGGGCGGCGCGGGCCTATCGCGAAGCCGGCGCGATGCCCGCTTGAGGACGCTGTCTTGAGGCGCCTGGGCGGCTGGCTCGGGATCGCCATCACCGCCTGGATGGCCCTGGCGGCGGCGGCGCATCTCTACTGGGGCGGCTTCGGCTTCCCCGAGCCGATCTGGATGCGAGGCTTTCACCTCGCCGTCTTCGTGCCGCCGCTCTTCCTGCTCTACCCGGCGAAGAAATCCTCGCCGATGGACCGGCCGACGCCGGTCGACTGGCTCTGGGCCCTGGCCGCCGCCGCGCCGCATGCCTGGGTGATGTGGCAGGCCGCCGCCGTCGCGGACCGCATGGAATACGTGGATCCCTTCGGGCCCCTGCTGATGGGGCTGGCCGCCCTCGCCATCGTGACCCTGCTCGAGGCCACGCGCCGCGCGGTCGAGCCCGGGCTGGCCTGGATGGTCATCGTCTCGCTGGCCTACATGCAGTTCGGCCACCTGATGCCCGGCGTGCTGAACACCCGCGTCTTCACCCCGGCTGAGATCCTGGAATCCGCCTGGCTCGTGCCCACCGCGGCCGGCGTCTATGGGCCGCTGACCGGGATCGTGGCGACCACCATCGCCGTCTTCATCATCTTCGGCAGCTTCATGCAGGCGAGCGGCACGGGCCGGCTCTTCTCCAACTTCGGCGCGGCCGTGGCGGGGCGCTTCTCCG
>JAQGHZ010000606.1 GCA_028291485.1 Rubritepida sp.
TCAGGCTGAACATGGGGGGAGGTCCTTTGGGCTAGTCGTAGAGGATGATGGGGCAGAGCGGCTGCGGCGCGCCAGCCGGCGGGTCCAGCAACGCGGACATGGAAGATGGCAGCTCCGCGAATGGCACGGCGGGGCCGACCAGGGCATCGAGCCTGATGTCGTCGAGGAGCGAGAGGGCCAGCGCCATGCGGTCGGCAGAGGCGCGCCGGCCGCGCATGGCTGGCGAGACACTGCCGACCTGGGTGGAAATGAGCTGCAACCGCTTCTGGTGAAAGGCGGCGCCGAGGGGCAGCGCGGGTTCGGCATCGCCGAACCAGCTGGCCTCCAGGATGCGCGCCTCGAAGCCGGCGCGGTCGAGGGCGAGGCGCAGCCCGGCCTCGCTGGCGCTGGCATGGACGATCAACTCCTGGTCACTGGGCGCGGCATCCGGCGCGAAGAACTCGGCGCCGAGCGACTGTGCCAGTCTGGCGCGAGCCGGATCGCGGTCGATGGCGCAGACGTGAAGGCCCGGGATGCGCGCGAGCAGGAAGGCGCAGAGCAGCCCCACCACGCCCGCGCCGATCACCATGGCGCGTTCGCCGAGGCGCGGCGCCGCGTCCCACAGGATGTTGAGCGCCGTCTCCATATTGGCGGCGAGCACGGCGCGGGTGTCCGGGATCGCCTCGGGGATGCGCGCGCACAAGGAGATGGGCGCCACGAAGCGCGTCTGGTGGGGGTGGAGGGCGAAGACGCGCCGGCCGATCCACGCCGCCGGCCCCTGCTCGACCACGCCGACCGCCGCATAGCCGTACTTCACCGGGAAGGAGAGCTCACCCTCCTGCATTGGGCAGCGCATGACGCCGTGTTGCGAGGGAGGCACGCGGCCGTGATGCACCAGCCGCTCGGTGCCGCGCGAGATGCCTGAGGCGATGGTGTGGATCTGCAGCTCGTCCTCGGCGGGGATGCGCACGCGTTCGTCGCGTAGCTCGCAGAGGCCGGGGGCGATGTGCCAGAGGGCCGTCGCCATGCTCTCGCGCCGGTTCTTCATGCGGCGCGGCGGTCCAGTGCGATGTCGAAGAGCATGTCGGGCTCGATGGGATGGCAGGTCCAGGTGAAGCGCATCCCCTCAGAGATGCTGGCGACCTCCGGCAGGTCGAAGGCCGGGCGACCGGAGCCGAGGATCATGGGCGCGACCGTGACGTGCAGCCGGTCCAGGCAGCCGGCGACGAGGAAGCGCGAGACGGTCTGCCCGCCGCCTTCCACGAAGATTTTCGTCAGTCCCCGCGCGGCGAGGGCCCGGAGCAGGGCCGGAAGGTCGAGACGGCCGCTCGCGTCACGGCCGATGCACAGCGTTTCCGCCGTGCCGTGCTGCGCCGTGCCGTCGCAGGACGTGACGAGCAGCGTCGGCGGCCCCTCGCGGAAGAGGCCGTAATCGGCGCTCAGCCGCCGGTCGGGGTCGATCACCACGCGCACGGGCGAGGGGCCCGGCACGTGCCGTGTCGTCAGCTGCGGATCGTCGGCGCGCACGGTGCCGGCGCCGACCACCACCGCGTCGCAGAGCGCCCGCAGCCGATGCGTGTGGCGGATGTCGCCGGGACCGCCGATCCATTGGCTGTGGCCGAGCCTGGTCGCGATCCGCCCGTCCAGCGTCTGGGCCAGCCGGCCGACGACGAAGCAGCCGTCCGGTGCGGTGGGCGGGGCGAGGAGGGGCGAGAACAGCGCGGCCAGCGCGCCTGCGCTGTCCGGGCGCCCCGCGAGGAGCGCCTGCCATTCGGGATCCTGCGCGCCATCCATCCGGCGGGGTTATGCCGGAAGCCGGCCGCGACCGCGAGAGGGTTGCGCTTCTTCGCGCCCCTGCGGCGAGGCCGGCCGCGGCGAAAACGCTAAGCTGCTTCCGCCGGGGCGGAATCCGGGGTCGCCAAGGCCGAGATCGCCAAAGAACGGGCGAAGGTCACGACCGCGCACCTCCTTCGCTGGTCGGCGATCAAGGAAAACATCTCCACCAGCTCCACCAGATCATTCGCAGCGGCTGAACAGGTTGGGACCTGTGGCGCTTCGCGGGACACCTCGTCCCTGATGAGGTCCGCCGCGCGAACACCGAGGGCGGTTGCGATGTCCATCAGCCGGCTCGCGGCAACGCGGGTGGTTCCCACTTCGTAGCGGTGGAATTGGGCGCCGGTCACTCCGATACGCGCAGCGACCTGCTTCTGCGTCTGGCCACTTCGTAGGCGCAGGGCCTTGATCCTTCGACCCACCATGATGTCGGAAGAGGTGGCTGAGCGACCGGCGTGGCCGAAGGAACTTCCATCCTGGATCGCCACCGATTGGCCCGGCATAGCTGGCGCCGACGTCTGCGTTTTGAACATATCCTGCCTCTATGGGAATCGAATTCCGGTGAAGAACGGTCTCCATGGCTTGCGGTTGCGGGGAAATCTGCTCCGGTAAAGTTCAGATAAGGCAGTCGCGTCGTCACCTCGTCGCGCCGGGAGGATTTTCGTGTCGCGTCTGTCACGGGAAATGTCCTCAGGCCCGGGTCGTCACCGCCAGCGCCGGTGCCTGGTGCGGCGGCCGCCTCAGCCCGCCGCGCCCATAGCCGGGGGCGGCGGAGAGTGGCTTGGCCGCGCCGGCGATCGTCTCGATGACGCGGGACTGGAGCGCGATCGCCGTTTCCAGCAGCTGCCGGTTCTCCCGTCCCAGATGGGCCAGCGACAACGCCATCTGCTCGGCCGCCACGCGGGTCTCGCCCTCGGCCCGCGCGCGCGTGCTCGTGGCGGCGGCGGTCGCGGCGGCGAAGGCGTCCGTCGCCTGCATCTTGCGCGTGGCCATGGCCGCGGCGCGCGTCATGTCGAGGGCGGCGAGCGCCTCGTTCTCGGCGCGCAGGGCCTCGGCGAGCCGCTTCCCGGCGGCGATCACGGCGTCCATCATGGGTGATTCTCCTGATTCTGTTGGGACATTTCCTGCATCCGGATCATGTGCCGCAGCACCATGTCCTGGACGCCGATGCCGCGTCCGGCGCGGGCGGCGCCACTGGCGAAGCTTTCGACGAGCATGGGGCGCCACTGCTCCTCGGCCGCGCCGCCGCCGAAGGTACCCTGGCCGAGGCTCTCGAAGGCCGGCTGGAGGAGCTGCGCGAAGACCTGAGCCTCGAAGCGCTGGGCCACTTCGCGCATGCGCTCGGGCGTCTGGGCGGTGGCGGCGCGTTGGGCGGGAGCGAGCATCAGCGCACCTCCGGTTCGGCTTGGCCCGCGCTGCGGAGCCGCGGAAAGGAGGGGCGGTGCAGGCCTCGATCGCTCAACATCAGCGCACCTCCAGTTCGGCTTGACCCGCGCGGCGGAGCCGCGGAAAGGATGGGCGCTGCAGGCCTCGATCGCTCAACATCAGCGCACCTCCAGTTCGGCTTGACCCGCGCTGCGGAGCCGCGGAAAGGATGGGCGGTGCAGGCCCTCGATCGCTCAACATCAGCGCACCTCCAGTTCGGCCTGCAGCGCACCGGCGGCCTTGATGCTCTGCAGGATGGTAATGAGGTCGCGGGGGCCGACGCCCAGGCTGTTCAGCCCGCGCACCAGCTCGGCGAGCGTGATGCTGCCGCGCAGCACGCCCATGCGGCGCTCGGCCTGGTCGTCCACCTCGATCTGCGTCCGCGGCACCACCGTCGTCTCGCCGCCGGCCAGCGGATTGGGCTGGCTGACCTGCGGCGTCTCGGTGATGCGGATGGTGAGGTTGCCCTGCGCGATCGCCACCGTGGAGACCCGCACATTGGACCCCATGACGATGGTGCCCGAGGCCTCCTCGATGATCACCCGCGCGACCTGGTCCGGCTCCACGCGCAGCTGCTCGATGTTGGTGATGAAGGCCATGGGATCGCGCCCGCCGAGCGTCAGCAGCACGGTGCGCGGGTCGGTCGCGCGGGCCACGCCGCCGCTGGCGCGGTTGATGGCGGCGGCGATGCGCTGGGCCGTGGTGAAGTCCGGGTTGCGCAGCGAGAGCCGCACATGGTCGCGCCCCGCCAGGGTATAGGGAATGGCGCGCTCGACGATGCCGCCGGCCGAGATCCGCGCCGAGGTGGGCACGCCGCGTGCCACCGATGCGGCGGCACCGCGTACGGCGATCGCCCCGGTCGCGACGGCGCCCTGGGCCACCGCAAAGACCGCGCCGTCCGCACCCAGCAGCGGCGTCACCAGCAGCGTGCCGCCGGTGAGGTTCTGCGCATCGCCAAGCGAGGAGACCGCGACGTCGATCCGGCTGCCCGGCTGTGCGAAGGAGGGGAGATTGGCGGTGACCATCACCGCCGCGACGTTGCGCGTGTCCAGCCGCGTCTCGTTGTCGCGCGTGTTGACGCCGAGGCGCTCCAGCATGCCGACCAGCGACTGCCGGGTGAAGATCGCCGTGCGCAGCCGGTCGCCGGTGCCGGGGAGGCCGACCACGAGGCCGTAGCCGACCAGCTGGTTGTCGCGCACGCCCTCGACATCGGCGATGTCCTTGATGCGGACCGGCTGCCCCCAGGAGGGTGTCGTGGCCGCCGTATTGGCAACCAGCACCAGCGCCGCCGCGAGCGTCTTCACGAGCCGGAAAGGATTTTTTCGCACTCTCTCCGCACTCCGCGATGACGGGCCGCTCGCGACGGCCTCGGGATGGACATGGCAACCGCCGTGCCAGCCCTGGGGCCCTCCGGATGGGCAGATCGTGCCGGGGGAGGGGGCGGGCTTGCCGCTCCGCGACGTTGGGGCGGCAGAAATCGCCGCCCGGAAGGAGAGTTGCCGATGCTGACGCCGATCCGGGGCTTCACGGCCGTTGGGCGAGGGGGGGCCGCGCGGCGCGCCGGGAGCGGCTTCGCCCTGCCGGCGGCCGAGCGCGGGCAGGAATCGGCCGCGGCCGGCTCCGTCACCGGCAATTCCGGCCTGATCGGGCTACAGCAGGGCTTTTCCGACGCCGAGCGCGACGACGCCGCGCAGCGCCGGGGCAACGCCGTGCTGGAGGAGCTGGAAGGGCTGCAGCTCGCACTTCTCTCGGGCCGCCTCGATTCCGGCCGGCTGTCGCGGCTGGCGCAGCTCGCCGAGGGGGAAGCCGGTGCCGATCCCGCGCTGCGCGCCATCCTGCGCGCCATCTCGCTGCGCGCGCGGATCGAGCTGGCGCGGCTTCCTGCGGTATCCAGATGAGGCGCTTCCCGGACCGGGACTGCCTCCTCTTGCGGCAACACCGGCCAAGCGATTGGGGACAAATGCATGAAATCGCTTCTGGACCATGCACTTGAAGCGAAATCGCCTCTTGGCGGCCAGAGGACACTTGAATATGGTCCGGCCGCCCCGGGATCGTGTTCGGCACCGGGCCGAGCGCACCACGTGGGGAGGGTAAAGGCTCATGGTCGTCACTCTTCCGCCCGATTACCGTCCCTCGGAAGACGA